>NZ_JAANBJ010000020.1:0-80901 GCF_011394325.1 Staphylococcus sp. 11007852
CGTTTTGTTGGCTGTTTTAATTTATAGGATTGTTAACCCATCCCCTTATATGAAATAGAAGACACATTCTTAACGTCTATCAATCTTACATAGATTTAATGGAGCACTCACAGACGCTTTCACTTGAAATGAGTAATAAAATTGCGCTCTAACTGTAGCTTCATTTTTCAAAATATGACATATCAATTTAGCATATTGATACAATATGCAATAAAATTATTAAGGATATGAAAGGAGATGGCCACCCCTAAATTACGTCCACTCTTTATGTAAAGAAAAACTAAGGGAATGGCAATGATTAAATAATCAATAATTTCAATCCAATTCGATATTTCGATTAAATGCATCGCAGAAAACAGCACTATAGAAACGATGCTCATCACAATAAAATTAAGCTTCTTACCTAATTCACCGATTAAAATATGCCTAAAAAATATTTCTTCAACAATAGGCCCGGCAAATACAATTAATAGAAAGTTATATAATGTAAGCTCAGGTATGGATAACAATTGGTTAATCACTTGTTCATTTTGAGTTGTTTCTGTCGTGTATATATTTGGAAATAGGTCTTTCACCCAACCATAAGCCCAAGCCACTTCAAAAGTAACTATATAAGCGCAAATGATCCATAGCCAATAACATTTCAACCCATTCCACCACTGTCGCATCCACGTTTTGAATAAGTCGATGTTAAGGCACAAAAAGGCAGTAATGACTAGGATATAGGTGAACAATTGCGTAAGAACGTTAATTTCATCTATTCCAATGAGCGTAAAGTTTTCTATAAGAAGTGCTTCTTCAAAAATTGCCTTAGTAAAAACGATATAAATTATAGTACCGATAAATGTGACTATGATGATTGGCACCAGACTAAAATCACGCCATCTGATATCTCGCCAACGATATTTCTCCATACATACCTCCCAAATTCTAAAATTTTATATCAATATGGTCATTATAAATACCAATATGTTATAATCCTATATAAAATTTGAAAGGAAAACAACTATGCATCAACACAATGTTCCAAAATACTCCGAAGCTATTATATTTTTAAATGACTGTCATAAAATGGCACTTTCTTTTCAACTGCTCTACAGAGAAAAGCCTGAAGATGCACATGACCTCTTGCATACGTTACACGCTACTTTAACAACAGCCTACAAACATTTACCCCCTCCACAGTCGACTTCATCTCCTTCGTATGACTATGCAACATTTTACCAATGTATTCACCATTTATATCACAACCCCTTAACACGTATCGATATAGGAAATCAAATGTGTGTGACACAAAATTATATAGATCACATCTTACACGCAAAATCGCACCTCCAAACCTAAAAATTAAAAATGTAAGCGTTTTAATCTCTTTTCATATATAATTAATTTAACACTATCTCTTTTACAATGAAGGAGGTTTAACGATGTTAGGATTTTCTGTTTATCTTGGTACACCGCTGAATGTAAACAATATATCACAAATGATAGCGCTTGGTTATGATACCGTGTTTACCTCTCTCCAAATACCCGAAGAATTACATATCGCACCACAATTTGAAGCGCTATTATCACAATTATCTCATCATGATATCACACTCATTATAGACACGAATGAATCGAATATTACATCACAGCTTTTTTCGCAACTCGCTAAATATCCCTCAATAGAATACGTCATTCGTATTGACGAAGGGACTTCCCTTTCATTAGTGAACGCCATTATACAACACGCACATAAGTGTTGTATCAATGCAAGTACGGTTTCTGAGCACTTTTTAAATATCATAAGCTCACATCCACGAATTCAACCTCATCTCATTTATTTGCATAACTATTATCCACGACCTGACACCGGATTGAGTCGCTCTTTTTTACAAGATCAAAATATACGCATACGCAACTATCATACCGACGCTCAAATATTAGCTTTTATTCCAGGGGAGACATATCGTGCACCCCTCTATAAAGGTTTACCGACTTTAGAATGTACTAGACATTGTCATCCTTGTCTTGCCGCACTCACATTAAAGGCTTTAAATATTGATGGCATCATTATCGGTGACCTATCTGTATCTACAAGAACTGCACAACGTTTAGTTCAAATGATTCAACATAATCATTTTATTTTACCGTGTCACCTTGTTAATGGTGTAGATGACGCATTAATTTTAAAAACACACCAATCTAGACCTGATTGCGCGGCACATGTCATTCGTTCCCAATTTTCTCGCCAACATGTGGACGCATCTATCCCACCTTTCAACATTGAACCTAGAGCTAAAGGCACCATCACGATTGATAATGAACGCAATGGCCGTTATATGGGGGAACTCCAAATTACAAAAATCAATTTAAAACCGCATCCGCATGTTAATGTTGTAGGCACGCTTACTAAAGAAGGTTTACCTTATTTAAATTATTTCGACGCGTCAACTACATTTACATTTGTTTTAGCGGAGGAGGATGAGTGATGAACCAAAAAATAACAGAACAAAGTAATCCAAGATCATTACATTTAGATGAAATGTCTACAATTGACATACTCCAACTCATGAATGAAGAGGATCAAAGGTTAACTACAATTATCGGTCAACATTTACATGAAATCGAACGTGTCATCGCATTGACGACGAAAGTTTACCAAAATGGGGGGAAGGTCATCTATATAGGTGCGGGTACGAGTGGACGTCTAGGTGTTCTCGATGCAGCTGAATTAATCCCAACATTTAACGCAGACCCCAACCGTTATTTCGGATTAATAGCAGGCGGATTCGAAGCAATGACACGTGCGATTGAAGGTGCTGAAGATTCAAAAACACAAGGTGCTCAAGATTTAAAAAATGTAAACTTAACTTCTCAAGACGTTGTTATTGGTATAGCTGCGAGCGGTAGTACACCTTATGTATTAGGCGCATTAACTTATGCACAAAATATCCAATGTCATACAGTTGCATTAAGTTGTAATCATAACACGCCTATTAGCAAGCATGCTGACATCCCTATTGAGATAGCAGTTGGTCCAGAAATCGTAACAGGCTCTACGCGATTAAAAGCGGGATCCGTTCAAAAAATGATTTTAAATATGATTTCAACTATAACAATGGTTCGCGTTGGAAAAGTTTATAACAATTTAATGATTGATGTTCAAGCAACGAATGATAAACTCATCGATCGTGCGCTTCATATGATTCAAATGATTACTGGTTTAGATACTCTTGAAAGTAAAGCATTATATGAGGCGGCTCATCATCAGGTCAAAACTGCGATTGTTATGCATTTTAAAGAGATGCGTTTTGACGACGCAGAACACTGCCTTAAACTTCATCATGGCGTCGTGAAGGATGTATTGAAATCAAAAAACTTGTAAGGGGATGTGTCATATGCAAAAAGAAAAAGTACTTGCTGAACAATTGATATTACATGTCGGAGGCGTGGACAACATTCGCTCTATCATCCACTGCATGACGCGCATTCGATTAGATATTCGGGATAGTGATAAAGTAGATAAAGTTGCGATTAAAGACACTGAAGGCGTGCTTGGCATCGTTGAGGATGAAAGATTGCAAATTGTTGTTGGCCCTGGTGTCGTCAATAAAGTTGCAAGTCATATGGCTAACATGACAGGTGTAAAACTTGGAGAAGAGATTCCTCAGGGCAACGCTCAATCGCTTGAAGCACATACGAAAGCTAAATACCAGTCCAAACCTAACCTGTTTAAACGCATTGCCAAAACCATTGCTAATATTTTTATTCCTTTAATTCCCGCTTTTGTCGGCGCCGGATTAATAGGTGGCATTGCAGCAATTCTCAATAATTTACTAAGTGCAGGTACAATTGAAGCAACATGGATTAAACAATTAGCACTCGTTTTCGATATTATTAAAAATGGAATGCTCGCTTATTTGGCAATCTTTACAGGATTTAATGCCGCTCGAGAGTTCAATGCTACACCAGGATTAGGCGGCGTCATTGGTGGTACGACGTTGCTAACAGGTATGTCTCCCGAGAACCCATTGCCTAACATCTTTACACGCGAAGGGTTATTAGCTGGTCAAGGCGGTATCATTGGGGTCATTCTAGCTGTATGGGTTTTAAGTCTCATCGAACGACAATTACACAAAATTGTCCCTAATGCTGTAGATATCATCGTAACACCAACCCTTACATTACTCATTGTAGGTCTATTAACCATTTTCATTTTGATGCCTATCGCAGGTTGGATTTCAGATGGTCTTGTAGGCGTTGTGAATGGCGTCATTAATCATGGCGGAATATTTAGCGGTTTCATTATTGGCACTTTTTTCTTACCGCTTGTGATGTTTGGCTTACATCATATATTTACACCCATTCATATTGAAATGATTAATCAATCTGGTGCCACATACCTTTTACCGATTGCAGCAATGGCAGGTGCTGGACAAGTGGGTGCATGTTTAGCATTGTGGTATAAAAGTAAACGCAACCTTTTACTGAGAGATGTATTAAAAGGTGCATTACCTGTAGGGTTCTTAGGGATCGGAGAACCCCTTATTTACGGGGTCACTTTACCACTTGTAAGACCGTTCTTCACTGCTTGTATTGCTGGTGGTATTGGAGGTGCCGTTATAAGCGGCATTGGTCATATTGGGGCAAGTGCAATTGGTCCTAGCGGGCTTTCTCTCTTACCACTCATTACACACAACATGTTTTTAGGCTATTTAGCAGGTTTACTTGCTGCTTATGTGAGTGGATTTATACTTACATTTTTATTTGGTTCACCTAAACCACTTATCGATCAATTTGGTAAATAATAAAATACAAAAGACCCTCAAAATTTGTTAAACAACTTAATTTTGAGGGTCTCTTGTATTGACATTAAACGTTTCAAATCAAACGTTAACGTATTATAGTTTAAATTCCTCTTTACTTAATTTATGGTAACCTCTCATAAAGAAGAAGAGCGCCATAAATCCTAAAAATACAAATCCAATAATGACAGAAACACGTGTTTCAGCATTGATGACCATTCCAATTAAAACGAGCATAAAAAATGCAATCGTTAAGTAGTTAGAAAACGGAGCAAATGGCATTTTGAAAGGATGATCTTGAATTTTTTCAGGATATTTTCTTCTGAATTGAATATGACTGAATAAAATCATAAACCATGGAATCATACCTGGTAAAATTGAGGCACTATATACATAAACGAATATATTCTCTGCACCATCAATGATTAAAGGTAAAACAATATTTAAAATAACGCCAATGAAAATACCAATTGACACAGCAATAACCGTATAGAAAGGTACCCCATTTTTCATAACACGTGTAAAGATTTTTGGTAAGTGACCATGTTGCGCTAACGTATATATCATACGACTTGAGCTGAAAATACCCGCATTACAACCTGACATTGCTGCTGTTATCACGACAAAGTTAATTAAACCAGCTGCAATCGTAATACCAACTTTAGAGAAAGTTGCGACAAATGGACTACCAAGATCTTGAAGCTGATTCCAAGGATAAACTGTAACGATAACAAAAATAGCACCAATATAGAATATTAATATACGCCAAATGACTCCATTCACTGCACGTTTAATGTTCTTTTGAGGGTCTTTTGTTTCCCCAGCAGTAATCCCTATTAATTCAACACCTTGATAAGAACCAATGACAATTGATAATGCAAAGAAGAATCCCATGATTCCATTTGGTAAAAAGCCACCATGTGCCCATAAATTGCTTAAACCAATTGGATTCCCTCCATTACCTAATCCAAAGAATATTAAACCGAAACCGGCAATAATCATTAAAATAATTGTGACAATTTTGATTGTAGCAAACCAGAATTCAAATTCTCCAAATGCTTTTACAGATACTGCATTAGCTGCAGCAAGTAAAATAACAACGATAACACCTGGTATCCATGTGGGTAACTCGGGCCACCAAAAATTCATATATTCACCGACCGCTATAACTTCAGACATCCCAACTACAATCCATTGGAATATATTTGCCCATGATGTAACATAGCCTGCAACAGGATGTATGTAATCCGTGGCATAGTTTGCAAATGATCCTGTTGTCGGATATAAGTAAACCATTTCACCCATCGCACGCATTACTAAAAATAGAAAAATTCCGGCAATTAAGTATGCGAAAATAACAGCAGGTCCTGTCCATTTAATTGTGCTCGATGCCCCCATGAATAGGCCTACACCGATTGTACCGCCAAGTGCGATCATCTGGATTTGTCTCGAACTTAGCCCTCTGTGTAACTCTTGATTATCTTTCATGATAACTCCCCATCTCCTTAATATTATAAGGGTTTTCTAATTTTCCATCATGACGCTATTATACTACAATTTCAAAAACTGAAAAGTGTATTTTTTAAAATTTTGTAAGTGCTTTCATAAAATATATTGCATTTTTCACCTAAAAACAATTGTGCTAGGCGACCAACCTTTGTCCCTTTAAAGTGTTATGAAAACGCTTTTATAAAATATTATTCACTTGCACAACATCATAACCTAAAGCAATTGCTAAAAATTATTTGTGATTATATTCACAAATATAGTTGCACCCTTTATAATGTAGAAGTATATCTTATAAAGGAGTGCATGTCATGGAGGATCGAAATATTAAATGGGATAAAATTTTTTATGGACGAACATGGATTGCGAATATTATAGATACCATTCAAACGAAAGACATTTTAGAAAGTTTTTATTTTAAACGGTATTTACTACGTGCAATGATGGCTGGTTTCATCATTAGCATTATTAGTGTATTTGTATTAATGGTAAAAACGACGTTTGCGCCTGACTTAGGCCCCGGCATTGTAAGTATGATTAGTGCGATAACATTTAGTTTTGCACTCGTATTGATACTGTTCACCAATTCTGAACTACTCACGAGTAACTTTATGTATTTTACTGTAGGTTTATATTATAGACTCATAAAACCTTACCGCGTCGGTCATATCTTTATGTTATGTTTTATTGGCAATGTGGTAGGTGCGTTTGTGCTATTCAGTTTAATGCGCGCAAGTGATGTGATGACACCAGAGATGGTCACTTTACTCGACAAAATTATAGCGACAAAAATTCATGATTATACATTTCATAATATTTTGGTACGTGCTATTTTCGCTAACTTTTTTATAAATATTACCTTAGTCATTGCGATGCAAATAGATGATATATTAGCTAAAATGTTTGTAATGATGTTCGGAGTTACGATTTTTGCATTTATGGGCTATGAGCATGTCATTTATAATGCCTGTCTCTTTGCTGCTGGTGTCCTTTATAATATCGAGCATATGGCATTATGGCCAATTGCAAAAAATATCATCGCCGCATTTATTGGTAATTACATTGGTGGCGGACTCATTATCGGGTTATTTTATGCCTATTTAAATGATCATGGTCAATTTAAAGCACATCGTTTTAAATAAATTGCGGTCACTCTATGTTATAATGAACAAAAAATCCAATGAAGGAGTTCATTATGGAAAAAAGTCGCTTCGTACGCGGTGCGATAACCGCCATCTTAATAGGTATCATATTTTATATCGTAAATATGATTCAAAATCAGAGTGACGTCGGTAGCTTGCTGTTACGTACACTATTATTTATATGTATTTTTTATATTCTATATATAGTACTTTTTAGCATCTTAAATTCGGATCAACGTAAACGTCAATATGGCCCTCCGCTAATCATTTGTTTAATTTTAGGCCTATTAATAGGAAATATGATTCAGTTTCCACTTGCTGGCTTTGCTATTGGCTTGCTACTTGCATTACTTATTGGCTATTTCATTGGATGGTTTAAAAGGAGAAATTGATGATGTCCACACAAACAATTGGCATTTTAATCATTGTCATACTTTTACTCAGTTTTATTCCGAATATATATCTGTTATATAAAAGTAAACAACAACATACACCATCGACACGCTATGCATTAATGGTTGGTGTAGATGCAATCTTACTTGTACTTGTAATCACTGCACTTGTTCTTTTAACTTAAATATATGAAAGCCTTCAAAAATCGTAATATCTACGACTTTTGAAGGCTATTTTTATATTTTCCCTTGTAATAAGAAGTAATATGCTAATGTTGCACCTATGGCATATAGAATTAGCCCTATCAAACATGAAGTGACGTGCACTTGCATTGGTATATGACGTTGAAATTTAGGGGCGAGCACTAAGTTCCCAAAAACAATGATAAGTGGCGCAACAATAAAGAATAAAATCATTTCAACACTCATTTTAAGCCACCTTGAAAATAACGTTCTATAATTTTTGATAAATGAATATCTTTATCCAATAACGTAATTTGGGAAAAATCACTCACTTCTGTCATAGGATTGGTATTCACGATGACATCTAAACCAGCTGTAGCTGCCGCTGTTGCCCCATTAACCGAATCTTCAATCGCTAAACAATATGTCGGACTAAAATTCAACGCTTGCACAGCGCTTAAATATAACTCCGGATCAGGCTTCACATCTGATACATCTTCTCTTCCTTTTATCACACTGATATACGGTTGGATACCCAGTTCTTCTACTAAAGGTGCAATATCAGCACGTGCACTGCTTGTAGCAATGGCCATTGGAATGTGTCGTGCGTGAAGCTGTTCCATTAACGTTTGAATCCCCGGTCTCAGTGGTAGTTGACCTGCATGACTATGATGCGCTTTATAAATCTCTCTAACTTTTTGCTCACCAAAAACATCAATTAAATGTTGATGTAAAGCAAGCGCGCGTCCCCCGATATTTGCTCTATAAAAGTCCAATGTTACCGGTGACGCGTTAGCTTCAATTAAATGTGTATTGATCACTTCATAAAGATGTTGTTCTGTATCTATAATCGTACCATCAAAATCAAAAATGACTGCTCGATACATGTTGTGCCTCCTTGAAAACCATTTACATTCAGTGTAGCAAATCTCAACCTATGATTCACGTCTCACTAAAATCCAGGCTCTACTGTCGCAAATTCATAAGTGATAAAATTTTGTCTATAATACAACGATTCAAACCATTGTCGATTGATTACACCTGAATGTTGATGAGGTAAGTGGTCATGTATGTCCAATATCGTAGGCATATCCGCTTTTTTTATTGCAAAGGCGTGATGATGCACATACCCTTTTCCAGGTCTCACTTGAGGACCATCTTGTTGTATTAATACAATATCACTGTAAAACCCTTCCTCATTGAGCGTATAAATAGTCTCTTCAAAATCTTCACGTTTACGATATCCTAAATGTGCCGTGAGATAATGAGCTGTTGATGCGATATCCTCCACGTGTATTTCGATTGGCCCCATACCCAAAATCGTTGCAGCCGTAGTCGAAGTTTCTTCATTAGTTATATGCCAATGCGCCGGTAACTTGTAACCTTCATTTGCTATCATGACGAAAGATAGCGTTTCTGGATCATCGAAATAAAGCGCATCTTGATGTAAATATATTCCACGTTGTGTTGATATACCATGTTTTTCTAATTTAACCTCAAATAAATCTAACATGTTACGATCCTGTACTAAGAGTCCTATACGCGCAATCATATTCGTGCCTTTATACACTGTTCCAGCTAATGGAATTTCAAAAAAAGTTAATAACGTTCCTGGATCACCGCTAGCATTACCATAAAAAATATGCGGCATGGTTTCATTATCTTGATTAACGGTTTCTTTAATTAAATCGAGTCCTAATACGTCTAAATAAAACGCTTTGTTACGTGTGATATTTTTTGTGTACATGGATATATGATGGTGACCTATAATTTTAGACAAACGACTCACTCCTTTCATCTTCAACCATAGTATACTTTTTATATCCTTGTCACGCTATGATTTTACATTAACATCACGAAACATACGAGTCCTATCAAAATAATTGAACAAGGAAATGCAATGGTTTGAAACAAGCGAATTTTACGCATCGATAACTGAGATTTAAGCAAGCATGTTTCAATCAAAAAATTAAATAACGTAATAACAAACGTTAATACGATTAATAACGCAACGCCATTATCATATTGGTTCACAAATCCTACTGAAAGCATCATCATCGTAATGAAAAGCGTGAAGGTAATAAAATAGTTTTGTAATATTTTAGTCACCATATTCTCAAACCCTTTCACGTTTTAATAAAATTTACTATTAATTTAAAAATATTTTCGCACAACCTAATTCAAATGTAAAGAAGCCCGAAATGAACGGTGGTGAAAAACAAATTGTTTTAATTTTTTTGTTCTTAACGCCTCGCTTTTCTGGAAGCAATCAAAGTCATGTTTTCATTTCTCATACAAACACCCCAATAAAGTTTTCACTTTTTAAGTGTCCACTTTATTGGGGCATATCTTGTTTAGTTGAGTTTTGAGATATACAAAATCGTTATGTCCAAATCCTTTTTAACTCGCAATGCAACTGAAAGCCCATGTGAGTTTTAAACTTTTGTTTGTTTTAAGGGTTTGATGATTTTTTGTTGCTTATCAAAACGTGACGACCAATAACGTGCAAGCGTTGGCCCTGTAATACAATGAACAAAACTAAACACCGCTCCCGGTACTGCTGCTAAAGGATTGAAATGTACCGTAGCTAACGAAGCAGCTAAACTTGAATTTTGCATGCCAACCTCAATAGACAACGTTTTTTTATCTTCATAATTCAATTTAAACAGCGCTGATAACGTATAACCGATCACATACCCTAAAACATTGTGTAAAATAACGACGGCAAAAATGAGTAAACCTGTTTCTACAATTAATGTTTTACTACTTGCAACAACCGTCCCTAAAATCACCGATATCGCTATGACAGAGATTAAAGGTAAAATATCATCTGTTTTCTCAGCAACTTTATAAAAAAGTCTTTGAATAACCAATCCTACGATGATTGGGATCAATACAATTTTAGATACAGATTCAAACATACTCATAAATGAGACATCCATCCATTGATGTGCCATTAAAAACATCAGTGATGGTGTAACAAATGGAGATAATATCGTAGATACAGAAGTGACTGCAACCGATAAAGCGACATTGGCTTTCGCTAAGTAACTGATAACGTTACTTGAAGTTCCACCAGGGCAACATCCAACGAGTAAGACACCAATGGCTACTTCAGGTGGTAACTGAAATAGTTTTACAATGAAATAAGCAAGTAATGGCATAATTGTGTATTGTAACACCACACCAATAATGACAGGTTTAGGGTATTTAAATACAATTTTAAAATCTTCTAATCGAATGGATAACCCCATCCCTAACATGACGATACCTAAAAGATAGGGTATCCATGGTGTAAAAGTAGTAAATGCAGATGGCAAAACAAATCCAATAAAACTTGTTAGCAACATCCATAATAAAAATGTTTTTGAAGCAAATTGTCCAATTTGTCGTAGCATTGTTGTCACCTCGTTATTATTTTAATATTCAGAATATTAACACAATGAATAACGAATGACAACACTATTTATGTAAATAAAATAGGAATGCGAAATGTTTACGTCTTTAGTCCTAATGCTTTTTGAAATTTAGAATGATACAATAGATTTAATAAATCACATTTAAAAAGAGGAAATGTCATGCTTATTGATAAATTAGAAAGCTATACCCTTCATATCTCTGAGTTAAATCGACGCAAACATCGAGCTCAATTAAGTCAATTGTTAAAACATGTGAATCTACCTTCTCCACTTCAACACGAATTTATTAAGACTCAGAAAACGTATGTACTTCGTGTACATATTCAAAAACAGACATTACCCTATTTGCTGAGCTTTTTAGGATTCCATCACTATGTTATTTATCAAGTGATTCGTTCAAAATTCGAACAAGAATTGATACCTTTTGATCAACTCGCATTGACAGAGCGTCGTTTTGAATTTTACATTGATGGCTTAACAGACCCATTTATTAAAGATAAAGTCATTGATATTCTTCACCATGGTACAACGCTACAATTAAAATATACTATACGTAAAAATATTTTAACTTTAACATCAACACTTGAAGAAGCAGGCACAATGTTAAGTCTATTAGCGTGTCACCATATTGATATCTATCAAGCATACGCGCCGTCACATCCACAATCTCATATTACGCGTATCTCATAAAAGTTTTGAGCTTTAAATTAAATAATATAGACGATTTGCCAATGATGAATCTTTTTAAATACACGATGGTAATCACGATCAAGCATTGACTTTAAAATTTTTAAAACCTGCAAAATTCATTCTCCAGAATTTTGCAGGTTTTATGTTGAACTCGAGGCTACTGCCCTGATTCATTGAGTGTTTGTTCTTCAATATACCGCTGCATCGTATCAAACATATTTTCAAAACCGTGTACAGTACTATCATGATATTCTTTCTTTTTTTGTTTATATTCAAGTTGCGTTAAACGTCTTTCTTTAGGCACTTCACTTTTGTAGAAAAATGTCATTTGTGTAATGCCCGGACTGCGTTCTTCGAAGTACACATTGATATCGTCTTGTTGATCACTGAAATCAGGCATTTGAATCGTTAAACAAAGGTGTTCTCCTGGAATTAATGTTTGATAAGTACCTTCTACACGTATTTTTTTACCTTGGCGTTGGTCAATAATTAAATAGTGACCCCCTTCAGTCACATCACTTTCGATTGTTTTATTCGATCTTGATGTAGTCATAAACCAGTGACGCAACATTTCAGGATCTGTCCAAGCTTGATAAGCAAACTCAGGTGAAGTTTTTAATAATCGAACTATTTTAACTTCGACCCGTTCATTTTGCGTATTATTCATGGCGATTCTCCTCACTTTAAAACCTTTTTCTCTATCATTAAACATCCTATTTATGATTCATTACCATATCTTACTAAAATGTGTATGCATCATAGTATTATAAACATTGCATCGCGCTTAAAAGTCTCCCATTTAGAGATTGAGTGACACTATCTTCTCATCTAATAGAAGGTGTACCATTATCACTGCACTATGAACTGTTATCGTTGCAATCTCACTAAATTCCTTCATTATACCCTTTAGCCATTTATATACATACTATTTGCTTTTAAGTCTTGGTAAGTTAAAGATGATGGCTACAATCCCACATAAAGCTAACATTACTGGATAAATAGAATATGGGACTAACATCACAGGTGAAATACCCGCAACACCTGCTGCTGCAATCAGCTGTGGGCTATAAGGGATAAAACCTTGCCATGCACTACCAAAAATATCTAAAATGCTGGCCGATTTACGTCGATCGATTTCATATTCATCAGCGATATCTTTGGCTAATGGACCTGACATAATAATAGAAATCGTATTATTTGCAGTAGAAATGTCCGCCACACTTACGAGACTTGCAATACCAAATTCTGCGCCTCTACGTGATTTAATTTTACTTTTCACTTTGTGCAATAGCCAATTAATCCCACCATTATGCTCAACAAGTCCTATCATTCCACCAATTAAGAGCGCGATGATTGCAATATCTTCCATCCCCACTATACCTTCTGAAGCAGCTTTTAAAAACCCTGCTAAATTAAACGAACCGTCAGCAATGCCAATTATTCCAGATAGTAAAATCCCACCTATCAATACGAGCACGACATTAATGCCTATTAAAGCTAATATCAATACAAGTAAATAAGGGATGATTTTAATAAAATTGTAATCATAACTTTGTCCATGATTAACGTGGTTACCGAGTGTAAGTACCCATAAAATGATGATTGTAATCATCGCACCCGGTAAAACGATACGAAAATTCACTTTAAATTTATCTGCCATTTGTGTACGTTGCGTTCTCACTGCCGCAATGGTCGTATCAGAAATCATCGATAAATTATCGCCAAACATCGCACCACCTACCACAGTAGCCATCGCTAATGCAGCTGGAATGTCTGTCGCTTGACTCAACCCAAATCCTACAGGCGCTATCGCTGCCACTGTTCCAACCGATGTTCCCATCGATATCGAAACAAACATACAAATAATAAACAACCCTACTATCAATAAATTTTGTGGAATCATCGACAATCCAAAATTGACAATAGATTCAACTCCACCCATTTTTTCAGCAGTTTTAGAAAAAGCACCTGCTAATATAAAAATAAACATCATTAAAATAATATTAGGATGACCAGCACTTTTTGCGAACACTTCAACTTTGTGCGCAAAATTTTCTTTTCGGTTCATCAATAGCGCCATAATTACACCAATAATTGCTGCTACATTGAGCGGCATAAATGTAAAATCTTTCGTAATTATACCTGCGCCTAAAAATATACAAATAAATACAACTAAAGGTAGTAAAGCCCAACCATTCATTTTATCTTTAAAATCTGTAGACATTTTTTTCTCCTCACAAAAATTAAGGTCAAACTCTAATAGTACATCATGCGCATACATACTATTAGGGCTTGACCTGATATCGTTTCTCGAACTTCTTATCTTCAGCCTCAAAGCTTCTGGAATTGGCACACGCATGACCATGTTGCCGAAGTTTCAAAGGGCCAGTCCCTCCACTTCTCTTGATATGAAGTATTTAATTTTACTGTTAAACTTTACATGAAATTTTGTAATTCGTCAATCTCTATGATGATTTCAAAATGAGTTGAATGGCATTTACGAAATAGTCTGTGACATTTTCAAAAATACGTTCATCTGGTTGATATAACGGATGATGTAAAGGATAGTCACTTTCGGAGCCTATCATAGCAAAATAACTTGGTGCTATCGCCTGATAACCCGAAAAATCTTCTCCTATTGTCAGTGGACGCACCAACTCCTTAGCATCATAGCCCGCTTCTTTAGCGGCTTGAACTGCGAGCTGATGGAGCGCCTCTTCATTATTAACAGCTTTAGTTATTTTGAGATACTCTAAATCAATCTTAGTGTCAAATTGTGTAGCAACACCTTTGCACATTTGTTTCATACGTGTTTCAACTTTAAGCTGTGTGTCATGGTCAAATGTACGTACAGTTCCCTCTACGATTGCATGATCAGGAATGACATTCCATGTCTGCCCACTGTGAATTTGACCAATAGTTACAACTGCTTCCTCGTAGGGAGCAATATTACGACTCACAATACTTTGAAAACTTTGAATCAATTGTGCCACGATGATACTCGGATCTTTAGCATCTTGCGGCATCGCCGCATGGGCTCCTTTAGCATGAACGATAATTTTAAAGCGATCAACATTTGATGTCATGATTCCAATTTTAGAGCGCCACTGACCTACTTTTAAAGTTGGATCATTATGAAATCCTAAGATGGCTTTTGCACCATTTAAGACACCTGTTTCCACTACACGGTTTGCACCAAACCCGAGTTCTTCAGAAGCTTGAAAGATGATACGCACACGACCATTTAATTTAGATTCCATCGTTTTAAGTCGTTCCACTGTGCCAAGTACACTCGCCATATGAATATCATGACCGCACGCATGCATCACGCCCTCAGTACGCGATTTAAATGCAACAGTCGCTTGTTCATGGATTGGAAGTGCGTCAATATCAGACCGTATCGCAATCATTGAATCACCTTGCCCTACTTCTGCAATCAAACCTGTTTGAAGTGGAACATCCAAAATTGACACATCCATATCTCGTAATATCGCTTTTAATCTTTTAGTTGTTTGAAACTCTTCATTAGAACGCTCGGGATACATATGAAAGTGACGTCTCCATGAGACCATTTGATCAAACCGATAAGACATAGAACTCCCCCTTATTGATTATTTAACAATGACCTAAAACGCTGAGATGTTATTAACACGTTTTGAATGAATAGTCATATTATCTCGTATACAGCATCTTACTTTCAATAAAATTTCCATATATCCTCATTATCATCAAGCATGCCTCATTCTAATACAAAACGTTCTCAAAATTTATTCAAAAATAAATTTCAAGAACGTCATATATCAATGTATTTTATCAAATTTAAGCTAGTGCAATGTCATGATTGATGATTACTTTACCATCTTTTATTACTTTTTCAACATGATTAATACCATAATGATATGGAATATATTCATGATTTGGCGCATGCCATATCACAATATTTGCTTTATCCCCTTTATTAATAGTGCCTGCATCCACATCTATTGCTTTCGCTGCGTTCACTGTAACTGCATTCCAAATTTCATTCGGTGATAATTTTAATTTCAACGCCGCAATAGCCATTACCATTTGAAGATTATTTGTTACGCAACTTCCGGGATTAAAATCCGTTGCAATCGCTATGGCACCATTGTTTTCAATCATACCTCGTGCATCAGCATAATCATTTTTGCCTAAGTAAAAGGTTGTTCCAGGCAATAGTACCGCTACCGTATCTGAGTCACTCAATTTTGCTTTATCAGTATCGCTTGATGCTACGAGATGATCTGCTGAAATGGCTTGTTGATCAATCGCGAGTCCTAATCCACCAAGAGGATCAATTTCATCGGCATGAATTTTAACTTTAAAGCCTTCTTTTTTAGCGGCTTCCATGTAACGTTTAGATTCTTTAATAGTGAATACACCTGTTTCACAAAAAATGTCTGCAAAATCGGCATAGGCCTTTACTTCAGGAAGCAAGGCAATCATGTCTTCTAAAAATGCTTCATTCGATGATGCATCTTTGGGTACTGCATGAGGGCCTAAAAACGTATGACGCATATCCAAATTATATTTGTCTTGTAAGCGACGTGATACTTTAAGTTGTTTCAATTCATTTTCTTTATCTAAACCATAGCCACTTTTACTTTCAACTGCTAATACACCATGGTGCATCATTGTAAGTAAATCATGCTCTGCCTTTTTGAATAAATCATCTTCACTCGTTTGACGTGTTGCTTGTACTGTTGAAAGGATGCCCCCACCTTGTTCTAATATCTCAAGATAAGACACGCCTTGACGTTTTAAAGACATTTCATGTTCACGTGACCCTCCATGTACGAGGTGCGTGTGCGCATCTACTAAAGCTGGTGACACCACTTTGCCTGTCGCATCAATTGTATCTTTTGCTTCATAATCCTTTGTATAAGGTCCCGAATAAACAACTTTGCCGTCTTTAACAACCACTGTTCCATTTTCTACGATGTTCAGTTTATCTAAGTCTGCACCTTTTAAAGGACGTTCTGTTGATTTGGGTAAAATTAATTGTTTAATGTTTTGGATTATTAAATCATTCATTATTTGTCATCACCTTTACCTGTTATCATTGGAATATCTACACCCTTATCTTTGGCAGTATCAATCGCAATGTCATAGCCTGCATCCGCGTGTCTTACCACACCCATACCCGGATCTGTCGTTAATACTCGTTTTAAACGACGTTCTGCACGCTCAGACCCATCAGCAACGACAACCATACCTGCGTGAAGTGAATAACCCATACCAACACCGCCACCATGATGTACAGAAATCCATGAACCGCCTGCCGCAGTATTCACAAGCGCATTTAAAATTGCCCAGTCACCTACCGCATCTGAACCATCTTTCATCGCTTCTGTTTCACGGTTGGGTGAAGCGACTGAACCTGAGTCTAAGTGATCTCGTCCAATTACAATTGGCGCAGATATTTCACCTTTACGTACCAGATCATTTAATGCGAGACCCATTTTTGCACGGTCGCCATAACCGAGCCATGCGATTCTAGATGGCAATCCTTGAAACGCAATTTTCTCACTTGCCATATCGAGCCAACGCATTAATTTTTCATCTTCAGGGAATAACTCACGCATGAGTTGATCCGCACGTTCAATGTCTTTAGGATCTCCAGATAAAGCTGCAAAACGGAACGGTCCTTTACCCTCACAGAACAATGGACGAATATATGCGGGCACAAAACCAGGAAAGTTGAATGCGTCTTTTAACCCTTGGTCGAAAGCGACTTGACGAATGTTATTGCCGTAATCAAACGCTATGGCACCTTGTTCTTGAAATTGCAACATGGCTTCAACATGTTTTTTCATAGACTGAGATGCTAATTGCACATATTTTTCAGGATTTGCTTCACGAAGTTGCACAGCTTCCTCTAATGAGTATCCTTCAGGTACATAACCATTTAATGGATCATGCGCAGACGTTTGGTCTGTTACGATATCAATTTTGAATTGGCGTTTCAAAATTTCATGATGTATTTCAGCCGCATTGCCTACTAATCCTATAGATAACGCTTGACCATTATTTTTAGCTTCTTCTGCTTTTTCTAACGCTTCATCTAACGAATGCATCATAATGTCACAGTAGCGTGTATCGATGCGTTTTTGAATACGTGACGCATCTACATCTACCCCGATGACCACCCCTTCATTCATCGTAACTGCTAACGGTTGTGCACCTCCCATGCCACCGAGACCCGCAGTTAATGTAATGGTTCCTTTCAATGAACCGTTAAAATGCTGATTCGCACATTCTGCAAACGTTTCATAAGTACCTTGTACAATGCCTTGAGAACCAATATAAATCCAACTTCCAGCGGTCATTTGACCATACATCATGAGCCCTTTTTTATCGAGTTCATGGAAATGTTCCCAGTTCGCCCATTTTGGTACGAGCACCGAATTGGATAATAATACACGCGGCGCTTCTTCATGTGTTTTGAATACTGCGACTGGCTTCCCTGATTGAACGAGCATTGTTTCATCTTTTTCAAGGCGACGTAACGTCTTAACGATAGCATCAAAAGCTTCCCAATTACGCGCTGCTTTACCAATGCCTCCATAAACCACGAGTTTGTCTGGATGCTCTGCCACTTCTGGATCTAAATTGTTATAGAGCATACGTAAAACAGCTTCTTGTTCCCAACCCTTACATTCAATTTCGAGGCCTTTTTTCGCTTTAATTTCTCTAGACATTCTTCATCTCTCCCTTTGTTTAAAATATGAGTAACGCAATTGGTATTGTAATGAGTAGCGTGAGTGCAACACGTATAAACCAAATGACGACTAACTTCCATAATGGAATATGTATCTCTGTTGCTAAAATACATGGCACTAGTGCCGAGAAGAATATAATCGCCGACACACTTGTAATCGCAATGACAAAACGTACTTCCAGTGCTGTTTTCACAACAAGTAATGAAGGTAAAAACATTTCAATAATAGAAATTGCTGAAGCTTTAGCCAACACCGCTTGATCTTGAATAGGAAATATCATAACAAATGGATAAAAAATATAACTCATCCAATCTATAAGTGGTGTATAATGCGCCAAAATTAACCCTAAAAAACCAATAGATAATATCGACGGTAAAATCGCAATGGTCATTTCTATTCCATCACGTACATTGAGCCAAATATTCTTAAATAATGGTAATGATTGGTGAGACTGACGTTTCGCTTCTTCCCAAGCAACAATGAGACGATTACCTTCAATGTTTGTGGGTGATTCCCCTTCTTGATTTTTATAATAATCTTGGCTTTCATTTGAAATAGGTGGCAAATGGGCTGTGATTGCTGTTACTACAAATGTGATAACTAAACAAAGCCAAAAGTACAAATTCCAATATCCCATTAAATTCAATGTCCGTGCCACAATCACCATAAATGTGGCGGACACAGTAGAAAAGCCCGTTGCGATAATGACCGCTTCTTTTTTATTGTACATACCGTCTTTATAGACACGATTCGTGATGAGTAGCCCAAGAGAATAGCTTCCTACAAATGAAGCGACTGCATCAACAGCAGATTTACCTGGCGTTTTAAAAATAGGCCGCATTATAGGTTCCATCAATACACCTATAAATTCGAGTAAGCCATATCCTACGAGTAATGATAATGCGATTGCACCAACAGGTATTAATACACTCAGTGGCAACATCAATTTTTCAAATAAGAATGGAACATAATTCGGACGAAACAAAAATGAAGGTCCAAATTTAAAGACGTACATTATACCTATGATTGCACCACAACATTTAAAAAGCACAATCACTGCTTCTGTTTTAGATTGAGCAAAATCCTTACGTATCATTGGTACGATAGCCCCTAACATGATGAGTCCCAATGCTACATAGGGCATCGCATGACCTAATCGCGCACGTATGGCTAAATAAATGTGATCCACTATAATAGTTTCTGTTCCACGAATCGATATAGGTATAAAAAAACAAATCATACCGATGCAGCTCAATAACCAAAAACGCCACATTTTATAGCCTTTTATACGTTCTAACTTTTGAGGTTGCGTCATTTTAATACACACCCCTTCAACCTCAATCTCCCATTATCATGGAAACAATACCAATCATTTCTTCCTTGTGCCATGCACTGTAAGCATGGCATACATGAATATTTAAAATGGTTCGAACCATCCACACTTTTATTGTAATATGTTAAGATATTAATGACCAATATAAATAAACTAATTATTAATAACTTAAAACTATAAATGGACGGTGTTGAGATGAAAATTGTTCAACTGGAATATTTTATTGAAGTGGTGAACCAAAATAGCTTTACAAAAGCTGCGCGCACATTGCATATAAGTCAACCCTCTTTAACCGCTACCATTAAAAAAATGGAAGATCAATTAGGCTACGCATTACTGAAGCGAACAACAAAAGATATTTCAATTACCGAAAAAGGCATTCAATTTTATAATCATGCCCAAAAATTAGTGAACCAATATCATTTAACTTTAGAACAAATGTATGATTTAAAATTGAGTCAAACACCAAAAATTAAACTCTCTATTCTCGAATCAACTGCTCATTGGGTTGCTACAGTTATAAAACAACATCAACTTGAACATGTCGATCAACATTATCAAGTTACTGAAATTTTAGATTTAGATACTTTAACGCAACATTTACTTGATTTTGAAATTCATTTAGGGCTGTCCAATGACAAAATTAAACATGAAGCAATTACATCCATCCCATTATATACAGAAGATTATGTCGTATTGACACCAAGAGAAACATTTAAAGGGCAAACGTCATTATCCATTCAAAATTTACCTTTAATTGTACCAATACAGCCCTATCAAGTAAGAAAACATATTGATGACTATTTCACACATTTGCAAGCACGTCCAAATATCGTCATGGAAGTAGAACGCTTTGAAATGGCGACAAATTTTGTTCATCAGCAAATGGGCTATGCAGTGATACCTAGAATTTACTACCAATCATTTAAGACTAATCACCTCGACGCCATTCCTATTCAACCTAAAATAGAGCGAACTATATATATTAATGTTGCTAAAAACAGACAATTCACGCCCCAAATGACAGCGCTATTAGACAAAATTCAAAATTACTGGGCGGTACATCGTATATAGAAGTGGTTTTGTTCATGATGCAATGTTTTAAGATTTTGAGCGCTTTCCTACGGCACTCGAGTCATTCTCGACATGCTTAAAGATTATAAATTTGAGAAATCTCTCAATAAATCACTCATTGTCAAGCATTGAGTCCAACCTTTTTAAATCATCAAAAAGCCAGCCACACTCATATTTAATGACTGCAGCTGGCTCATTTTGGCGCCTAACACGACTGTACTTGTCTAAATATCGATTTTACGAATAGTGGATAAAATGAGACAAGAATTGACCAATAAGTTTAGCGGTACGTTGATCGACATCATAAGTAGGGTTCATCTCTGCGATACTTACTGTCGTCACATTATCAAATTGAAGAATACGTTTGGCTAACGAGAGTACACAATGGGGTGTCAAACCGAGTACAGCACTTGCACTAACCCCGGGTGCATAGGCGCTATCTATCACATCCATACAAATTGTAAATAAAATGACGTCATGGTGTGTAATAAAGTGCTCGATTTTATCTTTAATCCGTGGATCAATATGTTCCACTAGTTCATCTGCTAAAACATACTGAGTTTGCGTTTCTTCCGCATAACGAAATAAACTCGATGTATTCCCAGGTCTTTGAATACCTATGACAAAGTAATCTAAATTGGAATCTTCTTCTATCATTTGTCGAAAACTTGTGCCTGATGTTGACTCCGCTTCTTTGCGCGTATCAAAATGCGCATCTATATTAATAACGCCTATAGATTGATTTGGGTATGCAGCTCGCACACCTAAATACTGAGCATAAGCGATGTCATGTCCCCCGCCTAACAAAAAAGTACGCTGGTGATTTTTGATTAATTGATGCA
Organism: Staphylococcus sp. 11007852; assembly: GCF_011394325.1. Taxonomy (NCBI): domain Bacteria; kingdom Bacillati; phylum Bacillota; class Bacilli; order Caryophanales; family Staphylococcaceae; genus Staphylococcus; species Staphylococcus sp. 11007852. The sequence goes on from NZ_JAANBJ010000020.1 coordinate 22,115, forward strand.
CATATGTACCAAATATTTTTTGAGTCTCAATAAGTTGTGATTGACTATGTGTTAAATTGCCATAATCGATAATGGACGTTTCCGTCGCAGCAGGAAGATTAGCGAAAGCTTTCTTAATAGCGTCCGGTCCATCTTTTGCACCTGTGCGTCCCTTATTTAATTCAACACCTTTATCAACTGCATAACCGAATAACGCGATACCATTGGCTTGTGACGCGATATTATGAATATCACCGAAATGTATGGTTTGAAAATGGCGAAAAGATTCACGTTCGACTTCACTATCTAATCTCCCCGTCCATACATGACGTTGTGGCGATTGGTACATTTTAAGCATCCCCTTTCAATAGAATCAATAACGTGAGATTTCATGACTACTATTATCATCTGACCTACAGCTAAGCGTGGTTTCTAATCATAATACCTCTATATTATACCCTGTTTAATTCAATATAAAAACGCTTTCAAGGTTATACTTTTATTACAATTAGATGATAATTTCATGCATCAATTTATTTATTGTAAATATACCGTTATAATGTAAGCTAGATTCTAATATTGACTTGATATGATTTGTACTTAGTGCGTTTCATATTATTAAAAATGATAATTTTGCGTACCTTGAATATGGAGGATTAACTATGAAGCATTCTCGTATATCTGGCTTTCAATGGGCATTGACGATATTCATTTTCTTTGTTATTGCATATGCGAGCCCGATAATTTTAAGAGATTTTCAACAAGCATCTGGTTTAAAAAACTTTGTGTTTTCACTAAATAGTTTAGGACCATTTATTGCTGCAATTGTTTTTATACTCATCTTTAAGCATAAAAAAGAACAGCTTGAAGGTTTCAAATTAGGCATCAATTTAAAAGTGATTGAACGCCTTATCCTTGCCTTAACATTACCTTTAGTAATTTTTATTATTGGTATGTATAGCTTTAACACGTATGGTAATAGCTTTATTTTATTACAAGCAAAAGATTTATCAGAAACCGTTTGGACTATATTAATCGGACATCTTTTTATGGCATTTTTCATTGAGTCCGGTTTTCGTGCGTACTTGCTCAATATCGTTGAAAGACGTTTACCATTTTTAATCGCAAATGTCGGTGTAAGTTTACTTTACCTCATTTGGGATGTTAACACTGCGTTTGGTATGCCATATACGATGTACAGTGCAATTTATGTTTTCTCATTCTCAATGCTTGTCGGTGAACTTGTTAGAGGTACAGGGGGGCATGCCATTTATATTGCTACCCTCTTCCATGCGGCAATGTCATTCGCCAAAGTGTTTTTCTTTAGTGAAGAGATTGGCGATGTCTTTTCTATGCAAGTCCTTGCCTATGCAACAGCAGCAATTGCCATCATCGTGATACTTTTCAGTTTAATTAAGCGACTTATCATGCCCCGTCATGAAGGCGATGACGATGATACGCCGATGTTTAATAAGCAGTCACGCGAAGCTGAAATTGAGGAAGCGGACAATGCAGCGAGACATGCTCACGATACCTCTGAAACTGAAAATCATGAGAACGATACTGAACATGAAGCATTAACGACGAAAACGCATGACCAAAATGCACATGTGAGTGAAGAAACACGTGCACGTGCAATTGTTCAGGAAGATGAACCACAATCATTCAACCGTCAACATAGACATATACGTCGTTAAATGAACTTAAAAAACAATAGCTAAATATTTCAAAAACCTTCAAAATTCACTTGAGTGAACGTTGAAGGTTTTTATATTTTCTCATTATTGATATATAGACCTGTACTTTAAAAATAAGTGCTTTTAATTAGTGTGATTTCGTTAAAATTTTTACACCAGTTTCTGTCCCAACTATCGCCTCATCCGCAATATCTAAGAAATACCCAGTTTCTAATACGCCTGTTAAATGAATAAGGTATTCATGAAACGCATATGGATCAATCTGAGATGTCATTTCAACATCTAAAATATAATTCCCATTATCTGTAATCAATGGCGTATCTTCAACCATACGACGATAGGCTTTTACAGGATAATCGGCTTCAATTTGTTTACCAAGTTGATACCAGTTAAATTGGTCGACTTCCACAGGTAGTTTAAATGTCTCACCTAAGTAAGATACACATTTCGTTTGGTCAGCTAAAACGATAAAACGCGTCGCAAATGCATCTATGACTTTCTCTCTAAATAATGCACCTCCGCCACCTTTGATTAAATTTAAATTTGGATCAATTTCATCAGCACCATCAATAGCTAAATCAATCTTTTCAACATCATTAATGTCTAGTATAGGAATGTTCAGAGCTTTCGCTTGATATGCCGTACGTTCTGAGGTACATACGCCTTTAAGTTCATAGCCTTTTTCGATAAGTTTGGCGATTTCGGGAACTAATAACTCAATCGTACTACCTGTTCCAATACCTAGAATCATACCATCTTCAATACGTTCAACAGCATCTGTTAAAGTCATTAATTTAAGTTGTTTCGTATCCATCAAATGACGCTCCCTTGATTTATTTTATACTTTTATTTTACATGAATATGCACCATAATGGCACCCACTACAAGACGTTTTACATTTTTTCATATACAATATATTTATTGAAAGACAAGGAGGTTCATTGATGAATTACACAATCCAGGCGATTTGCGCAGGTAAAATTAAAACGTTACATTACGATGAGAAACCTATGAAGAGTGGTATGGATAAAACACCTATTGATGCGCCCACTTGGCTTTCTAAATTAGGTTTTGAAGGTGATGAACAAGCATACCACGGTCACGGTGGTCCTGATAAAGCGCTATGCTTATTTAGTACAACGCACTATACTATGTGGGAAGATGTGATTTCACCTATCCCTGAATATGCAATGTTTGGCGAGAACATTTCTGTAAATGATATTGATGAAAATGATTTATATTTTGGCAATCAATATCAAATCGGTGAGGCAATTATAGAAGTTTCAGAAATCAGGGAGCCTTGTAATAAAATTCAGCGTAAATATCAATATAAAGGCATCATGAAACGTATGATGGCAACCGGTAAAACAGGTTGTTATTTCAGAGTTATCAAAGAAGGGCTCGTGTATCCTGATAGTAATTTAACATTGATTAAAGAAGCTCCGAATGACACACGATTATCTGTTCAAGCTTTAAATGACGTGTATTATAATGACAAGAAAAATAAAGAAAAACTCTCATATGCCATAAAAAACTCGTTTATTACTACAGAACGCCGTAAGACTTTAGAAAAACGCTTAGCTAGATGCTTTTAACATTATCATAGCAAACAGAAATCGCCTTCAGGATTCATTTAAAATGAATTGTGAGGGCGATTGATATTTTACAATGATAGTGACGCTGTACTACACATGATGTTAGTGGTCTTCATCAAATATGAATACATCTTCTACCTTTTCTCCAAATATTCGAGCGATTTTAAACGCCGTTAGAATAGAGGGCATAAATTCATTACGTTCAATAAGTGAGATGGTTTGTCTTGAGACACCAGCTTTTTTGGCCAATTCTGTTTGATTATAGCCCTCACGTGCACGTAATTCTTTTAAACGTGTACGCATTGCGTCATCTCCTTTAGCGCACAAAATTTTTTTACATAGGTTCAACTTGATAGGATGTTTTTGAATAAAACGGTGTGTTGGCGCGTAAGATAGAATGCGCTTTATGACCAAACATATGTATGTCATTAGGCATACTTTGCGTTTCCAATGCAATACCAGAATGAGATTTAAAGAGCTGATTCGCATGTGCTCGCTTTTCTGGTGAATTAAATGTATACACTACAATTTGTGGTCGATCTGTAATGACATGTAACATCACTTTATCGTTTGATAATGTGAGTTTTCCGTTACCAACTTCCATAGGATGATCTAATCCTTTAAAACGTTCGATTTGAGGATGTAATCTAGGATCTTGTGATTGAAATATTGTTTGAATCGGAATACGATTGACACCCATTGTTTTTATTAAATCAATCGGCTTATTCTGAGGTAACCGTGCATCATTCAAAGGAAATAAATGCATTTTGTCACTTATTAAAACATGATTATCGATTGTTCTATTATCTGGATTTAAATTAAAATAAGCATGATTTGTTGGATTAAATAGTGTATCTTCTGTTGAATTTGCATAGTATTCAATCGTCCAAGTATTGGTTACATCATAAGTAAAGACAATACGCACATCTATATTACCCGGGAAATCATCCTCAGAACTCAGTACTTGCGTCGTAAAAATGACCTTCACATCATGTTCATGTTGATGAATACTATAATCAAATAAACGTGACGATAATCCCTTAGACCCGCCATGTAAATGATGACCTTCAGCGTTTGTTTCAACTTGATACGTTTGGTGATTTAATGTGAAAGTGCCTTTGTCAATTCTACCCGCATAACGACCTATGGTTGCACCAAAATAATATGGATGATTAGGATAAAATTCATCCGCTTCAACTTCATTCCCTAAAACAATATTATTATAATCGATTTTCCAACTGACAATACGTGCGCCATAATTTGTGAAGACGATAGACATGGTTTTATGATGTATTTTTATTAAATCTATGCCATTCGCTTGATGTTCAATCCCAATTTTCATACTTTCATCTAACTCCTTTAAATGCGCTCCAATCAACCTCTTGATGGAAGCACCATCACTAATACCCCTACAATGCAAATGATACCGCCAATAACATCATATTTATCAGGTGGTTCATGGTCAATCCAGTGTGCCCACAGTAAACTTAAGATAATGAAGACGCCACCATAAGCAGCGTACACACGTCCAAATGTCGGAAAACTTTGAAACGTTGCAATCATTCCGTAAAGCATTAGAATCATTCCTCCGGCTAAACCTAACCACATCGGCTTATCATCTCTTAACCATAGCCAAATCAGATAACCTCCACCTATTTCACAGAAACCGGCTAAAATGAATATCGTGATGGGATAAAAAATGCCCATGATTCCACCTCAAATACTTTTTTTATATTGTATCAGTTTCAACAATACTTGTGGATAGAATTTTTTGTGTCATTTAAAAAAGCCTTCAAATATCGCATATATACGAGATTTGAAGACTTATATGGTCATTCACGAGACAGATTCGAATGAATATCTACCATTTATCTTTTATTTTTGAAGTGCCCGTTTTAATGCTTTCCACCAACCTTTTTCAAAAGTAAGTACTGCATTTTGATATGATTTTTTTGCAAAGTAGAAAAGCACCAAAATGAGCACAATGTGAATTACTATTGCGATAATTCCTTCATAAGTTGGTGTTTCAGGAATTGATAATCTCGCAAATGTAACAAATGGTGAGAAAAATGGAACATAACTCATAATTTTAACGAAAAGGTTATCTGGGTTTGTAACCGCACTAAAGTAGCCCGTATAAAAACTCGCAAGCATCAACATCGTTAATGGCATTAACGTTTGACCCATATCTTCAATTCTTGCGGTTAAGTTACCTAATATGGCTGCAAAAACGACATATGTGAACACACCTATTAATAAAAAGATGATGCCAAAAACAATCAATCTTGTAATGTGCGGTGTGAGCATAAAGTCCAACCCTTTTAATTTTTTCCCAAGATCAAAAAAGATGATACATGCAACAATGGTTGCAGCAATCGCAACAATTTGTGTCAACGCAACGGCGAGCACCCCTGAAATTTTAGCAATAATATGAAGTGAGGGTTTCACACTGGTAATTATCATTTCAGATACTCTTGATGTTTTTTCAGTTGCGACTTCCATTGCAATTTGATTCGCATAATTCAAAATAATAAACATCATTAAGAAACTGCCTAGCATTACAATAAAGGAACTAAAATCTTTTTCATTTTGGTTAATTGATTGTCCTTCTCCCACTTTAATCACTTTTGTATCCACATTACTTGGTGTAAATAATTGTTTTTGTTCTTGAGCTGACAGTCCTAATTTTTGAGCGACTTGTTGTGATTGATATTGTGTTAAAACAGTTTGAAGCTTTTTTTGCTCTTCTTCAGACGGTGCTTTACTCGCTTTAATTGTTGCCGATAAACGGCCATCATCTGTATTAATAATATAAGCTTGATCAATCTTTTCATCTTTTAATGCTTGATCAACTTTAGATGCTGAAAGTTTCTTATAAGTTGTGTCTTTATGTAATGCTTCATTCGTTTTTTTAATATAGTTAAACACTTGATTATCTTGAGTAACAATCGCAATGTGATTCTGACCATCATCAAACATTTTTATAATTTTGTCTGCATTGGCTATCCCAATAATTGCTAACATAAATAATAATGTTGTAATAACAAAGGCTTTTGATTTAAGTTTACTGAAATAGGTTAATTTGAATGTCGCTAAAAACTTATGCATGATGATCACCCACTTTTTCAATAAAAATTTCTTGAATTGTTGGATCAAGCACTTCAAAATGTTTCACATATCCAAATGTTTGTATTTTGGAATATAATACTTTCGCTACATCTTCATTTTCAATAATGAAAACATATTTTTGAGGTGTATGTTTTGTATCAATCACACCAGGGACATCTTTTAAGTCGTCTAAATTAAATGTGGATTCGATAACTACACGCTGATAACCACTGTTACGTTTCACCGTTTGAATTGGCCCTTGTACTACCATTTGTCCTCTATTTAAAATGCATACGTCATCACACAATTCTTCGATATGTTCCATGCGATGTGAACTAAAAATGATGGTCGTTCCCTTTTGATTCAATTCAATTACGGCTTTTTTTAACAATTCAACATTGACTGGATCAAGACCACTAAAGGGTTCGTCCAAAATAAGCAACTGAGGTTCATGAATCATACTCGCAAGAAGTTGCACTTTCTGTTGATTCCCTTTTGATAAAGATTCAATTTTTTTGTTTCGATGTTCAGTAATATGAAATCGTTCTAACCAATAGTCAATCGCGCGTTTAATTTCTTTTTTAGGCATCCCTTTTAGCGTTGCCAAATACGTTAACTCTTCTTCAACTTTTAATTTCGCATGTAAGCCACGTTCTTCAGGTAAATAACCGATTACATCATAATGGGAAGCCTTAATCGTCTCACCGTTAAAATAAATCTCACCTTCTGACGGTTCAGTTAATCCTAAAATCATACGAAATGTCGTCGTTTTACCTGCACCATTTCGTCCCAAAAACCCTAACATTTTACCCGTTTCAAGCTCGAAAGAAATATCATCGACGGCTGTGATATCTTTAAACTTCTTGCTGACATGCGCCACCTTTAATGACATAGCGTATCGCCCTTTCTCTATTTGATAATGTAAGTATACTATAACACGCTTTGATTTGACAAATATATTTGTCAAAAAGACTTATATAGTTTACATAAAGATACCTTTAATTTAAGAAAATATAAAAAAGCAGAACAGCCATCGTGGTGATTGTTGTTCTGCATCTTTTGTAATTACATTTTTTTGTTATCCATGTTGTGATTCTCTTTTAGAGGAGTTTCCTCATTAGTTGTATTTATATTTTCACGTGCTGCTTCTGTTTCGTTTCCGTTATCAGTTATGTCACCCTGTTTTGGAGCTATGTATGGTGCTTCATACTGCACATACTTAGGTGAAGGTCCATACTTGTTCGCTTCCTCTTTACTATCCATAACACTAATCACTAATATAAAAATATGTAAGCTTAACGCGACAATCAACATAATAAATGACAAGAAAAAAGCACTATTCTCTATCGAATGTCCCGTATCAGTTGCATATGGATCAAATATCGTAAATATTGCATACATAAAAGACAAAAAAGACAAAATCCAAGCAACTATTGTAATGATCGGTGCTAATATTGAAAAGCCGTAATCATGCAAACGTCTCGTTGTGAGTGCCAAGTTAGGGATGAACGTTACTGTAAGATAAAATAAGGTAATCATTCGAATTAAGTACCCTAATTCAATTGTAATGGCAGATGCATAGGAAATTGAAAAATAAAATGGTAATAGTATTATTGTATGCCACAACACAACCCACCAAAATTCACTACGACGCGCACGCCCCTGAAAGTTGCAATAGTTCAACCAAAAAAGTTTAAATGCTTTTAAAAAACCTATTTGCGATGTTGCATACATAAAAAATCAATCTCCCTTAAATTGTAATCTATATAAATCTTCAACATAAGTATATTAAATGTTCATTTAAAAATAAATATGGATTACTGACAACAATAAAGATTTCTTTTTAAGATTTGTAGTGATATTTGTGATTTTTTCTTATATAAACTCTTAACTTTTGTATGCACGAGACTTTGAACGTCATTGTCAGATGGTTTTTCTTAACAATTACTGAAACTTTCCCTAATACGCCGTTACTTTCTATAGATAATTGAACTTCAAAGTTTACTTACCAACCGTTAAATACATTTAGTTAGGAAAATGAATGGAAAGTTAATATGTTTTATTACAACATTCCATATAAAATCCTAGTTGAAATTCAATAACGGCTCTTATAGCAGTTGATTTTAAAATATAAAAAAGCAGAACAATCATCGTAGTGATTGTTGTTCTGCATCTTTTATAATTACATATTTTTATGATCCGTGTTGTAATTGTCTTTCTGAGGTAATCCTTCTTCATTAGATGTTATAGGTTGATGCGTTTGTTGATGCATGTTGCCCTGATTAGGTTCTATGTATGATGCTTCATACTGCACATACTTAGGTGAAGGTCCATACTTGTTCGCTTCCTCTTTACTATCCATAACACTAATCACTAATATAAAAATTTGTAAGCCAAACGAAGCAATGATAAAAAGGATTAAAAAATTTAAAGCTATCACACCAAAAGTTGATGAAGAACTTGCGATTAGGCCAACCATTGAACTTACTACTATTATTAAGTTCAAATAGCCTAAAATACACACAATTATATTAATGATCGGTACTAACATTGAAAAGCCGTAATCATGAAAACGTCTCGTTGTGAGTGCCAAATTAGGAAGAAACGTTACTATATAATACAAGATGATAATGGTTAGAATTATGTAACTTAATTCATCTGAAATGGCAGATGCTAAGCCATTTAAAAAATTAAATGGTAGAAGTATAATGATATGCCATAACATGACCCACCAATACTCACTACGTCGACTACGACCCTTAAAGTTAATATAGTTCAACCAAAAGAGCTTAAAAGCTTCTAAAAAACCTACTTGCGGTGTTGCTATCATAGAAGATAGTCCCCCTTTTAAATTTTAATCCATATAAAACCTTACCCTAAGTATATTAAACTTTTGTTAAAAATTAAATATTGATTTTTAACAATAATAATGCTTATGATTAAGATTATAATAAATTTAGGTGTTCTCCTTTTACGCAACGTGTTCTTTTCGTTACACTTACAGTAATGACTTATTGGAGGCAGTTCATTATGGATTTTATTCACCGACCTACGACAGAGGTTGCGAAAGACTTACTTGGCGTTAAACTCATTTATGAGAGTAATCAAATGACTTATACGGGTTACATCGTAGAGACGGAAGCGTATTTAGGTTTTGAAGATCAAGCCGCACATGGCTATAAAGGTAAACAAACACCTAAAGTACGTTCGCTTTATCAGTTAGGTGGAACCATTTATGGTCATATGATGCACCGTTATCTGCTCATTAATTTTGTTACTCAAGCAAAAGGTGTTCCAGAAGGCGTACTGATTCGTGCAATAGAACCAGAGGATGGCATTGAAATGATGATTCAAAATCGAGGTAAATCAGGTTATGAGCTCACAAATGGACCCGGTAAATTTACTACTGCGATGCAAATTCCACGTACTATAGATGGCACTCGGCTCAATGAAGGCCGTTTAAAAATAGATACAAAAAACCGTAAATATCCACGCAACATCGTTGAAAGTCCACGTATTGGTATTCCTAATAAAGGTCAATGGACACATAAACCTTTAAGATATACTGTGCACGGTAATCCTTACGTCTCTCACCAACGTAAACGGGATTATATACACCCTGATGAGACTTGGAAATAGAAAAAACGCACGCGATGATTCGTTCGCGTGCGCTTTCTATTATGCTGCTTTCTTTCCTTTAAACATACCTAAATGAATTGATATAAAAGTACATAATATTAAAATAACTGGATAAAATGAATATTGGAGTACTTCTAAATAAGACACATTGCCGAATTGTTCGGCCATTAACATTCCACTATCGTGAGGTAACACCATTAAAGCACTTGCGGCAAAGATATCCAAAATACTTGCCATCCGTTTCGGTGGAATTTGTGAAGCATCGCCAATTTCTTTAGCGATAGGTGCTGCAATTAAAATTGCAACGACATTGTTAACGAGCGCTGCTGATAAAATACCCGATAAAATCCCCATTGCATACTCAGCACTTTTGCGCCCACGTGCTTGCTTTTTCATCGTTTCGACAATCCAATCAATACCACCGTAATATCGAATCAATGCGACAAGCCCAGAAATTAAGAAGGCCACTAAAAAGATACTAAACGTAGATTCCATACCTTCTCCAACTTTGGCTGTCCATTCAAAGAAGTGCAAATGACCACGAATCATACCGATAATGCCTGTTAATACAATCCCTGGAAGTAAAACAAACATGACATTCATGCCGGCAATTGCGGCAATTAATACAAATAGATACGGGATGATATCGAAGAAATTGAAGGACAAGTCACCTTTAATCTTACCTGTGCCTCCTACAATCGCATAAATAATAAACGTAATGACCGCAGCGGGTAATGCAATCATAAAATTCGCTTTAAATTTATCTTTCATATTTGCGCCTACCCCTGTAGTTGCTGCAATCGTAGTATCAGAAATAATCGATAAATTGTCCCCAAAATACGCACCAGCAATCACAGCCGCTGCAGCCGCTGCAACATTTAAATCTGCAGATTGTGCGACTGCAATGCCGATAGGTAAAAACGCAGCTTGTGTGCCGGTTGATGTGCCCATTGCCGTAGCTACAAATGCACTCATCGCAAAAATACCTGGAATTAATAAACTAGGTGGTATTATTGACAATCCCATATTAACTAATGCGTCTTGACCGCCTGATGCGCTCGCTGCACTTGCAAATGCCCCTGCAAGTAATAAAATCAATCCTAATTCAGCGATACCTGACGACCCAGCATTTTCAGTAAAGATTTTTACTTTTTTTGCTAAAGGGGTACGTCTATCATAAGCGAGCCAAGCGATGGCAATGGCAATCATAATCGCAACATGTCTCGGTAGTTGATTAAATGCTTCGTCTTTTCCTATGATTGTAAAAAATAATCCTACACCAACATATATAATTAAAAATACAACCAATGGCAATAACGCTAATGCCCCATAATGTTTCTGACTTCGTAATTCGTTTGACATGGGTGACGCTCCTTAATCCATAGTTTTATGATATGAATTATACACCCATATAACAATTTGACAAGTCTAACTTTTTTTAAAGTTAAAATTGTATGCGTATACACCCTTTAATATTCACTTGTACACTTGTTTTTACTACATCGTAAATACTTTTGTAGGGTGTTGTGCTTCTATAGTAGGCATCACAAATTTCATCATTAATTCATGCATGATGACTTCATCTTGCGTTTCGAGCATTAAAGTTAAATGATGAATAGTACTGTCATCTAAAGTAATCGCGTTGAGATTCAAACGGTTCGATTGATCAATATTGACCTCATCTGTAACTAACGTTTCTCCAAACTGATCAAGAATACTGTAAGTGATTTGAGGTGCACCTTCGATATCTTTAATATTTAAGGTAGGTTGTAACAAACCTGTTTCAGATTCATATTGACAATATATATCAAAATCTTCTATACGATCATAAGCACGCGTAACAATATAGATGTCATCTAGTAAAATGTTGGCAGACGGATATGTTGCATCATTGCATTTTTGATAAGCTATTATTTTTAATTCATGACTACCCGAGGTAACGAGATGTGTGATATCGATACGGTGATATGTGTCATCTGGTTCTATATAAGAAACGATGGCGTCATCAATAACAATCAGCATCGGACATAGAATGTCATGAACATATAAATGGTAATCTTGAGCTTTGTCATAATCATCTACCATAAATTGTGCTGTTAACGTTGTACAGACATTTGGAACCACGGCGTTATCTTTTTGCCCTTGATGCGATACGTGGTCCAGCAATAATGATGAGTAATCTTCAAATTTGCTGACAAATTGGACAGGTATACATGCTGCCGCTTCTTCTTTTTGAGGTATATTAAAATATTCTTGTTTATTCATAAATGGTGTTAAAAGTCTAGGAGATGAAATACGATTTTGATTTTTATAAGGGGTAATGCGTTTTTTTTCTATATACATAATAGACCTCCAATAAATAAGACTACACTTTTTTGTACTTTCATAACTTAACACACTTTTTTCACTTGTAATATATTACTATCATTCAAAAACATGGTAAAATGTTTCCATATTAAAGGAGTTGTTCTCGTGCAATTATTATGGAAATTATTTAAAAAGAATCATTTTGAAGCGAATATTGATGAATGTGGTATTGAAATTGGCACCCCTAATGTAAGTTATCAATATACAGTTGTAAAGCCTGCTGTATTACACATTATTATGTCTGGAACAGGAACGTTCACACACCAACACACGTCTTATGAGTTAAAAGCAGGAGATATGTTTTTATTACGAGAAGGCATGCGTGTCCATTACGAAGCGTCAACTGATGATCCATGGACCTATCATTGGGTGGGTTTTAGCGGAAACTTAGCAATGGACTATTTAAAACGCACCACGCTCATCGACTGTCCTGTCGTATTAAATCAAGATACTTCGAAACTTTCCAAATTAATGTATCAAATATGCGAACGTGCCATCACCTATGAAACCACAGCATCTGATGATATTCACCATTTAAGTGACTTATATAAATTATTATTTTTACTAACACAACTTTCTCCTAAACCTTTTGAAAGCCATCCTAATGAAATATACTCTAGCGTACAAGCCGCTGTGAATTATATGAATCAACATTATATGCATACGATTTCGATTGATGATGTGGCACAGCATGCTAAAGTAAGTCGCAGTTATTTATACAAATTGTTTATGAAGTGGATGGATCAATCGCCTCAACAATACCTAGTCTATTTACGGTTATACCATGCATCCTCAATGCTTAAAACGACTTCAAAGCCTATTCAAGAGATTGCTCAAAATGTCGGATACAATGATCCGTTATTATTCTCAAAAGCGTTTCGTAAGCATTTTGACATGCCCCCTTCAACGTATCGGAAGATGTATAAATAATTTAATCATTGCAAAATAGGTATTTTACACGTAAACATGTATTAATCTCTTTAACATAAATTTAATATAGATTTTTATTTCTCATGTAGTATAATAAACTGACGTGAGCGTATAAAGCGCTCTCATTATTTATACGAGGAGGATAACCCAGCATGATTGAATTAAATGAAATATCAACCTTGTGTCTTGCCGTGTTTCTTTTACTCATAGGGCACGCCATTGTCAACAGGGTCGCTATATTTAACCGTTTGAGTATCCCGTCCCCGGTAATAGGTGGTTTAATATTTGCAATCTTAGCAGCTATTTTATCTAGCACAGGCATTTTAACAATTAAATTAAACGGAAAATTTTTCCAAGACTTTTTCATGTTAGCCTTTTTCACTACAATTGGTTTAGGTGCTTCATTTAAGCTCCTAAAGTTAGGTGGAAAGGTCCTTATTGTTTATTGGGTACTTTGTGGTGTCCTTGCGACAATGCAAAACGTGATTGGTGTTTCCCTTTCAAAAGTATTAGGTATTGATCCATTACTTGGTTTAACTGCAGGGGCAATGTCAATGGAAGGTGGCCATGGTAACGCCGCAGCTTATGGACAAACTATCCAAAACTTAGGCGTTAACTCAGCTGTAACAGCTGCTCTTGCTGCCGCAACACTTGGTTTAGTCGCAGGTGGTCTTATTGGAGGTCCTGTGGTTCGTTATTTAATTAAAAAACATGATCTTGCACCGAAACAAATTGAAAACGAACAAAAAGACTACTCTGAAATCGATGAAAATACACATTTACATAAACGCTTTTCATTTTCGGAAGTGTTTTTTATTCAAATAGCCATTCTGCTATTCTGTATGGCAGTTGGCACATACTTAGGAGAATTATTTACAGATTTAACAGGATTTAACATTCCACTATATGTTGCGGCAATGTTTATCGCTGTAATCATTCGCAACATTTCTGAATACGGAAACTTAAACTTAATTGATTTAAAATTTACAAACCGTATAGGTGATATTTCGTTAGGTGTTTTCTTATCATTAGCGTTAATGAGTATTAACATTACGGAAATTTACGACTTAGCGTTACCTCTTGTTATCATCGTAATATGTCAAATTATTTTCGTGGCATTATTCTCAATCTTTATCGTCTTCCGATTACTCGGAAAAAATTATGATGCTGCCGTAATGATTGGTGGATTCATTGGTCACGGCTTAGGTGCTACACCGAATGCGATGGCAAATTTAGATGCAATTACAAAGAAGTTTGGTAACTCTCCAAGAGCCTATCTTGTTGTACCAATTGTAGGGGCATTTTTAGTTGATTTATTAGGGGTACCAATTATTACAACATTTATTAATATTTTTAAACCTTAAAAAAAGTCTGGCATTCGTGCCAGACTTTTTTATGATTGTCTTACAATTTCCCATTCATATGGACTTTTTAATTGAGACCAATCCGCATCGATTTCGTGACGATTTAAAAGACAAGCATCCAAGTCTTTTTCAATTTGTGCCTTATCTAAATCGATTCCTATAATAACAAGTTGTGTGTGACGGTCACCATACTCAGGATCCCAATCTGCACGCACATCTTCACGTTCTTGTAAAATCGCCGCACGTTCCGCTTTAGGCATCGCTGCAACCCAATATGTTACAGGATGAATGTCCACAGCTGTTCCTGCTTGAGACACTAAACAAGCGACATTGTTATATTGTGCTAGCCAAGCAATCCCTTTCGCACGCACGATAGATTCAGACATATGCTCTAACCATTCATTAAAGCGTTCAGCATGAAAGGGTAAGCGTCGCTTATATACAAAGGACGAAATACCATACTCTTCTGTTTCAGGTGTATGTGTTTCGTGCCCTCCTGCTTCTAACTCTTGTAACCATCCTGCAGATTGACTTGCTTTTTCGAAATCAAATTTTCCAGTATCCAATACTTTGTCTAAGGATACTTCAGAATTAACTGTTCGGATGATTTCTGCTGATGGTTGTAATTTACGTAACATTGCCTCTAAACGATTTGCATCTTCTTCTGATACTAAATCTATTTTATTTAAGATCAGCACATCGCAAAATTCTATTTGATCAATGAGCAAATCTGCTACTGTACGCTCATCTTCTTCTCCTACTGCTTGATCTCGATCAAGTAACATATCTCCAGACTGATAATCATTTATAAAGCGATTCGCATCAACAACGGTTACCATTGTATCTAATTGACAGATTTCTGTTAAATCAATACCTAGTTCCTCATCGACGTATGAGAATGTTTGTGCTACGGGTACTGGCTCTGAAATACCTGTTGATTCAATAACAATATGGTCAATACCCCCTTTTTCAACGATACGTTCCACTTCTTTTAGTAAATCTTCACGTAAAGTACAACAAATACATCCGTTAGATAACTCTACTAATTTTTCATCTGTGCGTGATAAGCCCCCACCTTCAGCAACTAAATCCTTATCGATATTGACTTCACTCATATCATTTACAATCACAGCGATGCGTCGTCCTTCACGCTGATTTAAAATATGATTTAGTAAAGTTGTTTTCCCTGAACCGAGATAACCACTCAAAACTGTAACTGGTACTTTCTTCATGATTAGACCCTCCACTTTTAAATCGTAATTGTTACGATTTAAAAGTATACGCCACATTTTATTACAATGCAATAGACTGAGAAAAATTTGAGACAATAAAAAAAACAGGGACATAAGGCCCCTGTTAATTAAAGAAGCCAAAAAAATTCATTTATATATGAACTTTATTGGCTATTATCTATCCAAATAAATTTAATCTTAGTGATGTACCGTGTAATGAATTGTGATTGATTCTTTAAGTGAGACTTTTGGAGCATTAAGACGGAACCAAAAATTGAAATGATTTGTGTCCCAGTCCTTGTGAAATATTTATTTTATTCAACTTAGTATAGTTGTCGTTGTTGAATCCATGATTTTAAGTAATCATCTATTACAATAGAAGATTGACGTAACGAGACGATATCCTTAACGTTTAACAGCGTCATGATTTTTATCATCTGTTCATGAAACGCATTTAAATAATCAATGCCAACCGCTACACCTTCTTCTTGAACAACTTGAAGAATATGACGTGACATACCAATGCCCTCTGCGCCTAATCGCAATGCCTTAATCGCATCAAGCGGGTTTCTAATGCCCCCACTCGCTAAAATATGAATACGGTTATTCAGATTACGTGCTTCTAATAGTGAAACAACTGTAGACTGCCCCCATTCTTGCATATATGACATATCCTTTAGTTTCCGTCTTTCATTCTCTATCGCTGCAAAATTGGTACCACCTTTGCCACTAACGTCAACATACGTGACACCACATTGAATCAGTGAACGAATGGTTTCATAGCTCATGCCAAAGCCGACTTCTTTCACGATAACTGGCACATGAACACCTGCTACAATCCTTGCAATCGATGCTGACCAGTGTTCGAAGTTTCTATTTCCTTCTGGCATAACCAATTCTTGCGGGGCATTGACGTGAATTTGTAGCGCCGCTGCATCTATCATCTCAATTGCACGTTTTGCCTCTTCAAGTGTCGCATCTGCACTCACGTTTGCCCATACTTCACCATCAGGGTTTTCTTGTCTCACAATCGCAAATGACTGTTTCACTGCATCATTGTTTAACGCAGCATGCATGCTACCCACTGCCATGGGTATACCGACTTCGCGTGCGACTTGTGCCAATTTTTGATTGATCTCTAATGTCCAATCTGATCCCCCTGTCATCGCATTAATATATAATGCTTTTGACAATTGAAAGTCTGGAAATTGCGACACCATTGTTACATCACGCGTATTCATATTCGGAATCGCATGATGGACAAAATGGATGCGATCAAAATCTGATATTGGTAAAGACGATTGTGCTAACGCTAATTTAACATGTTCATTTTTTCGCATCTCTCTTTGATTTACCAACCTGCATCCCTCCATATACTCGTATCAATTTAACTATATCACATTTATATGTGTAGACATGCGTGAAAGTTATAAAATAGGTTAATATAGTATTAATGAAAAATTGTTGAAGGAGTGTGACTCATGTTACAATTTCCATTTTATGATAAAAATGAAGTCCAAGAAGCTTGGATAGACCGTAATGGTCATATGAATGATGCTGAATATGCACGTGTTTTCAGTTTAGCGATTGATCACTTTCACGATCAAGTAGGTTTAACAAATGCGGAACGCGATGCACGTCAATATACAGTCTTTACATTAGAAACACATATTTCTTATTTAAAAGAATTAAAAAAAGGAACACCGTTTAAAATTGAAGTTGCAATCTATGATATGGACGATAAACGGATCCATTTCTTTTTAACACTCATAAATGAAAATACGAATGAAACTTGTGCGACAGCCGAAACGATGATGATGGGCATGAGTCGTAAAACTCAAAAGCCTGCACCATTTCCCGACGATATCTTTGCACTAATCCAAACCTATGCTCAGTCTCAAGGTAACCTTGATTTTCCTCAACAGCTCGGTCATCCAATAGGTATTCCATCCAAAAATTAAAGTAGACCTGTGCACGACTTTGAGCCCCATTAAGTAAAACGAGGCTGGCAGATAGCAAATTTATTAATTTAAAATAAGCTAACAAAATTCATTTATACGTGAACTTTGTTAGCTATTTTTTATCTATATATCGGTTTAGTCTTAGTGAAGGACACTATGATGCATTGTGATTGATCCCTTAGCCGAGACTTCTGAGGCATTTAGCCGCAACCGAAAATCCATTTTGAGAGCAACAATCTCTTACATTTTTACTCTCAAAATTAGTTGAGGTAAGGCGCCTAGAAAAGCGAGGCGTTAGGGACAATCATAGGTTTAATGATGTATGTCCTAATCCCATTGTTTTATGCGTCTACAGCGCCACGTGCGATCATATCTTGTTTCGTCACAATAGGATAATTTTTGAAAATTAATGATCCTACAAACCCCCAAATCGTACCAATCACTGCCATTATCACACCGTATATTAAAACGGTACTCCAATGATTAAAACCAAACATCACTAAAAATCCGGCAATTGGTGTTGCTGTACCTGTTGCATCATTAATCATGCCACTCATCGCAATCACTAACCCTGCTGATGCGCCGCCTAAGAAATTAGTGATATAAACAGGTATCGGATTCGCGGATACGATATCTGCTTGAGATAAAGGTTCTATACTCACTGAAATCGTTGACTTACGGTCACCTAATTTTAATCTGTGAAATAATGTCCCATTCATAAATGCAGAACTGAAAGCAGCCATCGCCCCTACTGCCATTGGCACACCTGTTAAGCCTAATAGTGCCGTTAAGGCCATCGAACTTAATGGTGCAGTACCTACAACTGTAATAATGCCGCCTAAAATGATCCCCATAATGATTGGATTGACATCCATTGAACTTTTAATAATGTCACCTATTTTAATAAGCGTACTATCGACAACTGGTGACAAGCCAATTGCAATCAGGCGTGCTAAAGGTGCAATGACAATCACTGCTCCTAATAAATCCAACCCATCTGGAACATATTTCTCAGTATATTTCATTAAATAACCGATGATATATCCAGCGAAGAATCCCGGTAGTAAATCCATGCCTCCACATGCTGCAGCGATAACAAGTGCATAAACGGGTGAAACACCAATTGCTAACGCAGTTAAACCAGCAGCTGCCACGCCACCAAGTCCACCAGCCGCATCTCCTAATTGTTCCAAAAACTTTATGCCAAATACTTGACCGCCAACGTATTTGTTAAAAGCTTCAACTAAAAATGAAGCAATTGCCGCATTGGCTAAGGCGCCCATTGCACGCATCCCACTTGGCGCACGATATGTAAATAATGTAAAAATCACAAGTACTAAAACTAAAAACAACGTCCCTATTAATAAATCCATGCCTTACCCCTTTCAATAATCGTCTTGTGCTATTTGCGTTCGAAACTTTTGTGATCACTAAGATGTAATGATTCATCACAAATTTTATTTTACTAAAAAAAATACATGATTGCACGGAACAATCATGTATTTATATATATTTCTATTTGTTATACGTTCACGAAATAGACTTATTTTATTATGTCACATACATATAACTGATGGATGATCATTATTTTTAAATGCGTATTCCCATACATTACGGTTGATTGATTGTTTTACGTATTTGCTTCAAAACTTTACGTGATTCTACAATTGGATATAATGGGAAAGCAGTTACCATATCTTTGTATTGATAGAAATGAATTGGCTGTAACTCTGCATTAAAATAAGATTCTAATTTCAACATATCTGGATAAAACAATTCAATCGTGCCTCCGAACATATATACTGGTGGCAATCCTCGTACTGGTCCATATAAAGGTGATATTTTGGGATGTTTTATCTCCAAATCATCAGCCCAGACTTTTGCAATCGATTGTAAACTCGACACATTATGCAGAGGGTCTTTCTTTTGAACCTGTTCCGTGATATCAGGATTAGACAAAGATAAGTCAAGCCATGGTGATATTAAATACACTTGACTAGGCAAAGGTAATTCTTGCTCTTTTAAATGTTTTTGAACAAAGCTTAGCGCCATGTTCGCACCTGAACTATCTCCCATAATGACGATGTTTGAAGGTTCTGTTTCTTTTAATAAGCGACGATACGCTTGTTCAATGGCTTCATGAGTCTCTTTATACGTATATTCAGGTGCTTTTGGATAAATTGGTAATACGACTTCGTGTAACGTCTCGTATGCGAGTTTATCCATAAACCGCCAATGAAAAACAGAGGGTTGCAATACAAAAGTACCACCATATATGTAAAGAATTTTATTTTTTATGTGATGACCAAAATTGAAACGGAAGACTTGCATATCATCAAACATATCTTTCACCAAATTAGACTTCACATTAATTTGATCCGGTTGTTTATGTTTCTCTTTATTTAAAACTTCTCGCTTTTCAAGAAAAGCATCGATTTCAGCTTGTGACTTAAATTTAATATGACGTTGATGAGATAAATAACGCCCCATCAAGTTACTCATAACGTAACGTTTCAATACAATCCCTCACTTTACCATTAATTAATATGAATAGTTCTATTATAATACGTTTTAAGTATGAATGCTTTCATATTTTTGGAAAATATTTCTATGACATTATTAACGCTACACTTCGTTAACAGTTGTGGCAACCTTAAACGCAATTTATAAACCATGCGCTTTATACTTAACATCGACTAAACACATATCACTACTCGGTAACCGCTTCGTCAACTGAACCCTTTTCGTCTCTTTTAGGTTTACCTATGATTTTATAAAAAGTTATACTATAATATGTGTTATATTTTAATCTTAACTTTAATTTGAAGAAACTGAAAGGAGTCTTTATGAAAGTTTCAAACGAATCATCTCAGGAATTTGAACACCAATTCCATAATCATTCATTACATAAAACGCAATTAAACCCTAAAAAACGTCGCTCCTGGATTAGTTTTATTTTGACACTGATTGCATTAGTATTGTCAGCAATTGCTGCATATCATATGTACTTCAATACATTATTTAAAATGAACTTTATAGATCAAACCGTTAACTATCAACAGTTTAAAAATGTGATACAAGAGTTAGGGCATCAATCTTTAATAGATACGCGTGACTTGGAAAGCAACCTCAATATATTATTAATGATGATCCATGTCTTTTTCATATTGGTATTCATTAATATTGTACTTTCAATATTAATTCTTGTTTTTAATCGTACATTGATTAAATTATTGAACGTTGTGATTGCACTATGCGCGACACTCATTCCGATTGCCATCCTTTTTATGATTCGTGAAGCGGCTCAAGCATTAGCATCTAAATTCTCACACTATTTAGGAAACCTTGAACCATCTGCACTACTCACAGAAGCAAATGGTTTACACAACGCGATTATTTTCTCAAGTATCGCGACATTATTCTACTTTATAAGTTTATTTTTTAGAAATAGACGACCTAAACTATAACCTTATTTAAAAAGGATAGACGTGAAATCGTGACATCCCTCACATGTCATTATTTCACGTCTATCCTTTATTTCTTAATAAAAGGTTACATTAAAATTTAGAAAAACGATAGCGCATTAATGTTTGATAAATATGGTCCATTTTTGATGCATCAAATTCCGTGTTTGAATCAATACGCCACTGATTTAAAGATGAAATAATCGCTGTCTGGACATATCCAAATACTTCTGATGGAAAACGTTGATCATGTGGCAAAGCATTGATATGGCTTTTTACATCAGTATGTACAGTTTGCGTAAAAAATTGAACTAACATTTTATAAAAATTAACATCGCTTTCTTGCATTTTTAAAATGTCTCTAATCGTAGGATTCAACGTTTGTTCAAGACAAGTAAATGGTTGAACCATCCTTTGGTTAATATCATTTTTGAAATAAGGTTGTGTTGATGCTTCAAATACATGTAATAATAATTCATTTTTATCTTTAAAATGCTTGTAAAAAGTGGTTCTGTGCACATTCGCTTCATTACAGATTTGATTAATAGTAATTTTTGAATAACGATGCGTTTGAAGTAATAGAATTAAAACTTCGGTTAACTTGGATATTGTTTTAATAATGCGTAAGTCTTGCTTTTGAATTCTAACCACCCCATTCCCCCTTTATAAAAATTTACATTCATTATACATTTCGTAATTAAATAATAAATACATTAAAATGGTACTTAATCATGTGATACATTAATCTACAATCAATCTAATCTGTAGAAAAATTGAGTTTTAATCAACTCTTAAAAACCCAACTTATCCTATAGTAACTGATTCAGTGAATTAATTCTAAAGATATGCATAATTATTATTCCTTTTTTATTACATATTAATCTTCAATCTTTGAAAAAACTCAATTACTTATTCATATTGTCTTAAACTTTTTATAAACAATACAATAACCTGATAATTTTAAGCATACGAAAAACCTTCAAAGTCCATCTTCTGATAAACTTTGAAGGCTAATTTAAAAATACACTTATGTCGATTGTGAAAAGGGTAAAGCTCGGATTATTGATAACGTTCATAGTTAACAATTTTTAATTGTTCTGCGTCATCGTTACCTTTTAACAAATAATGCCCTTGTTCATTGCGTCCTTTATTATCCTCATTTTGAACAATTACAGAATAAAATTGCCCATTTCGACTGACATTCATTATATTAGAAGATTTAATTGAAGAAATACGATGATTTTTGATATCTGACACTAAGTTATCGTAAAATGGACTATCTTCTAAAACAAATTTAGACAAACCTTTGGGTGAATGTGAATCATTTACTTCATCTAAGGTTCCTGTGTATGATTTAAAAAAATCATCAATTTTATTTAAAATATTATCTTCCTGATCTTTATTATGTTCCTCAATTTCTGATTCATCAAAAGACAATGTTACCGCATTCACCGTTTTAAGGTCATTTTTCTTGATGACTTTCTCTTCCGTTTTAAAGGTTTTACCATGACTTTTACCTTCTGCTTGAATCGTTAAGTCCTTATTTACTGGAAAAGGTCCGAAACCTTGTTCACTTGTATAAGGTAATCTTTCTCCATTTATAATCACTGTTTTCTCCTGATTTAATCCTGCTGTATTTTTAAGGTTGATATCGACTTGTGCCGTTTCAAAATCTTCAGTGACTTTCATTACTTCATTTTGACTCGATTTAGAATTAAATCGTAATTTCCCGTCAAATGTACCCCTATCCGTTTCTTTACGTGCAGGGATGACATAATCTCCTGGTATGTAATTTCCTAATGAGACGGTTTGTCCCTTTTTAGCAACTACATTTTTAGGACGGCCGTCTGCTTCAAAATGATACGTCGCATCTAAGTTCGCTTTGACTTCTGCTTGTTTTGTAGGAGCTTGAAAACTTAAATTATCAAATATTAAATATCGACGCCCATTTTTACTAATACGTAAAACATCGACATGATCTTTTGTCTTAATATATTTAGCTACTGTACTGTTTTTGTCCAATTGATGTACAGTATGGTAGACATTTTTTTCAAATTGACGCATGCCAATTTCTTTTTTTATGAATTGGATATACGTTGCTGCTTCTTTTCTGCCTACTTTATTAGCTTTAGAGCTGAGCAATGTTGATACTCTAGAAGCATCATCATTATCGATTGCGTTAACTAATAATTCTGCTTGTGCTTCTGGAGAGTTATAATTCCTTAACAATAAAAATAGGATGATTAATAAAATAAGAATAAAACCAACAATTGCAATTGGAATCATTTGCCTCATTTTAATTTGCTTGGCACTTTGTTCAGCTTCTTCTCTTGTCTTTAATTTTGGCGATGTATGCTTCAATGACTGCTTAGAAAATGAAACTTGATGATAGCAATAGGTACACCTCATGTCTTCACCAAGCTGATGGTGGTTACAATGCGGACACTGTTTCATTTTGCATTCACACCTCCTTACAGCGCTTAGTAGTGTAACTTATTTTATGTCACTTTTAATCTTACCGCCTCATTCATTGGACGTATGGTCATGATAAAAGTGTTACATTTTTTTTAAATGTGCTTTTACGCGTTGATCAATTTGCTCTAATACTTCACGTGTTTGTTCAATTTGATCAATCGGAATATCTGACAACATTTCAGAAGCCAAATCTGCAATGATACGTCTCGACTCTCTTACATAATTTACACCACTCTCAGTGAGCGCTATATATTTCAGTCGTTTATCATAGGAATACTCTAAATGTACCCACTCTACAAGTTTTAATTCGACTAGCTTTTTTACACGTCTACTTACAGCCGCTTTATTCACCCCTTGGCGTAGGGTAATTTCAGTTAATGTTAAAGCTCTGTCATGCGATAACATTAGTAAAACACTAGATTGTTCATTAGATATCCCGTATTTATTGCGCAAATCTTTTAATAGCGTCGCCGTGAGTGCATTTAAATTCACCATAAATTCTCCCATAAAACCGACATGCATCGACATCTCTTTAGTCATTTTAATTCCACCTCGTCTTTGTACGTTTTGTTATTTCACTTGTTATGATACCCATTTCAGTTATTTCTCTATTTATAAATCACCATGTATAATAACCATACACAATTAAAACTGTATGGTATATTATGACAACAAAATAACGTATACCTGTATTCAAAAGATGTCTTTTAAAAATATCAATTGAAAGGTAAAAGGGCATTGCTCATGTATTTCGTCTCACCTATTATAACATCTCTCATTATAAGTTTGCTTTTTATTATTTCAGCAAAACGTAATTTTAATGTTCGTATAGAACTATTTAATGTGTTGTTAATTCTAAACATGATTTTAGTCACATTTAATCAATTTACACAATTTCAGCAATGGCGTCAATACGCTTTCGTCGTTATCATGATGCTTTATTTATTATGGTTAAAACGTGCGCACCTTCAAACAAAACATGGCCGACAATTTGTATTAAAGATAACTTGTTACACGTTGGCACTTCTAGGACTATCACTTGGCATCGAATGCATTACGCCAATTGTTCCTTGGTGGCTGTCATTACCATTACAATTTTCCGAAATTTTTATATGGGTATTTTTATTGACTTAGCCGATTTACCTCTATTTAACGCACCTTTTAACAATACGCTTACCTCAAAAAGGCGTGGACACTTTAATTGTGTTAGGTGCTGGCATCTATACTGAAAACGTAACACCAATGTTAAAAGCACGTTTAGATTGCGGTCTCACCCTATATCGTCAGTATCAAATCAAAAAATATATCGTATCTGGCGGACAAGGGCCTGATGAACCAATATCTGAAGCTTTAGCAATGTATCGCTATTTAAAACAACACAACGTTCCATGCCATACTATTAAAATGGAAGATCAATCTACAAATACCGTCGAAAACTTTAGATTTTCGAAGCCATTATTTACAGAAAAACATGGTATGTGTGTGACAAGTGAATTTCACGTATTACGAGCACTCCGTATTGCACAGCGATATGGTTTATATCTTTTAGGATACGGTGCACCTTCACCAATCACTTTACGTGCAAAAGCGTTGCTTCGAGATTATTGTGGATTGCTACTGCACTATCCTAGTTTATGGTGTATTTATGTCATTTTTCATATCATTCTAACGACCATATTAATGTCATAATTTTCTAAAAATATATATTCACACGTTTGGAAGTTTGTTATACTCGACCCAATCCATTTAAACGGAGGGATTGGACATGTCTACTCAATTAGAAAAAAACAAACTTATGACACGCTTTCTAAATTTGGTTGAAAAAACGGGAAATAAATTACCTGACCCTATTATATTATTTTTCAGCTTATGTATCGTCTTAGCAGTCGTCACTGCAATCGTGTCACAATTTGATACACGTGTAAAACATCCGGGTACTGGCGAAATGATTTCCGTAAGAAATGTTTTAAGTCATGATGGTGTTGTGATGTTTTTAAATGATGCAGTGAAAAACTTTTCTACTTTTCCAGCATTAGGTATCGTCCTCGCTGTAATGCTTGGCATCGGCGTCGCAGAAAAAAGTGGTTATTTTGATAAGTTAATGGTGCATATTGTTTCTATCGCACCTGAAAGAGTGCTTTTGCCGGTCATTATATTTGTGGGCATGTTAGGAAATATCGCTGGTGATGCTGCACCGATTGTGTTACCCCCATTAGTTGCCATGATATTTATTAAACTTGGCTATCATCCAATTGCGGGGTTGGCATTAGCCTATGCAGCCACTTTAGGAGGTTTTGCTGCTAATATCTTTATCGGGTTACAGGATGCATTAGTTTATGCTTTTACTGAGCCTGCTGCACATTTAATTGATAAAAGTGTCAAGATGAATGTTGCAATGAATTGGTATTTTATTGCAGCAAGCACATTCTTTTTATTACCTATTTTATGGTATGTCACAAAACGTATTGTTATTCCACATCTTGGAACATATGAGTCGTCACAACTTAACACGGACGAAACAATGAATAATGCATCGATTTCACCTAAAGAAGCACGCGCCATTCGTTTCGCAAACATCAGCTTTTTGATCACACTCATCACGCTCACACTTTTAGCGCTACCCGAAAAAAGTTGGTTGCGAAATGCTAAAACTGGAAGTTTAATAGATGATTCACCCTTAATGAATGGCATCGGTATCATCCTCATTATAATCTTTATTATCCCTGGATGCGTATATGGGATTAAAGCGGGTACGATTCGAAATTCAAAAGATATCGGTCGGATGTTAACTGAGTCGATGGCTGCGATGGGTAATTTTATTGTTATCGTATTTTTTGCTGCACAATTACTTGCATTTTTAACATGGAGTCACCTTGGTATTTTTATTGCTGTAAAAGGCGCTGAAGCATTAAAACATCAAAATGGTGTCGTTTTAATTTTAGGATTAATCCTTCTCAGTAGTCTTATTAATTTACTTATAGGAAGTGCTTCTGCGAAATGGGCATTACTTGGACCAATCTTTGTACCTATGTTACTTTTATTAGGATTTCATCCTGCATTTACTCAAATGATTTATCGTGTTGGTGATTCTATCTCAAACCCTATCACACCAATGATGCCTTATCTGCCATTATTACTCACCTATGCACAAAAATACGATAAAAATATGAAATTAGGATCATTGATTGCCAGTTTGATGCCTTATACGATTTTCTTAGCCATCTTTTGGACAGCATTTTTAATTATATGGTATTTGCTTGGCATCCCAGTAGGTCCAGGTGGTCCTATACATCATCATAAATAATGTCATGATAATGATGTCTCATGCATGTACGCGTCTACCTACATACGTGTACTGCAATATCAACAAAAAGGAGTGGGACTGTGAAATCATAATGATTCCAGTCTCACTCCATATTTATGAAAGTCACTGATTTATTTATCGGTCTTACTAATTCTATTTGGATACGATTTTGCCGTCATCTAAATAAAGCATACGATCGGCATAATCAAATAAACGTTCATCATGTGTTACCATAATCCCTATTGTCCCTTTGGATTGAACTTGTTCTTTAATCATTTCAACAACTTCTGTCGCACGTTTCGCATCTAAACTCGCTGTTGGTTCATCTGCAAGTAACAACTGTGGCTTGTTCATCCAAGCGCGCATAATCGCAACACGTTGTTTTTCTCCTCCAGATAACATATGCGGATAGGCATCAATACGGTGGCTTAATCCGATGTCATCTAATAATTGTTTCGCGCGTATTTCCGCTTCTTTTTTCGACATCCCAGCCTCTTTCCCTACTATAATCAACTGGTCTTTTACCTTTAAATACGGAAGTAAGTGCGAAGATTGAAAAATAAATCCAATATTTTTTAATCGTTTCGTTGTTAACGCTTTTTGTGATAACTGACCAAAATCTTCACCGTTTAAAGTCATCTGACCTTCTGTTGGTGATAATAATCCACCCATAATACTTAATAAAGTTGATTTACCTGAACCCGATGCGCCGTTTAATATAATGAATTCCCCTGGTTGAACCTCAAAATTTATCCCTTTTAATACCTCTGTTTTCGCGTCACCTTTGCCAAACGTTTTAATTAAATTATTTACTTTTAAACCCATTAGTTGCCGCCTCCAATCGCTTCAATCGGATCTACTTTAAGTACACGTACAAGTGATAATAATGCGCCTATAATTGCCACTGCTATAAATACGACTACCATAATCAACATCAAATTAGATGTTAAATGGAACGGCATGGTAACTGGCATGATTAACGATAATGCAGTAATAATACCTAATGCAAAACCGACTCCTAAAAGTGTCACAAATAAAATTTGGAACAGTAGTGATCCTAATAAATGTCCTGTTTTAATACCAATTGCTTTTAAAATACCAATTTCAGATGTTTTTTGAATGGTCATGACATAGAAAAATGCAGTGAGCACAATTGCTGTAATAACGAATAAGCTGACGATCATCATTGTTAATGGCGCTTGCTCAGCTTGATAACTTGGAATACCATCAGTGAGGTCTTTTTGAGTCACTACTTTTACATCTTTGATGTCTTTTAAGTCTTGAATTTGCTTGTGACTTAAACCTTTAAGAAAATACATTGATGTAGGCGTATGATTGTCGGTCACTTGGTCTAATCCTTTTTCAGTAACCAGCGCAAAATCTGTATGTGCATACATCGCGTGATTAAAGAAACCTGTAATTTTGAATTCCTGGTCTTTACCTTTAATTTTAATTGTATCGCCGATATTTAAACCTTCACCTTCTAATTTACTGTTTAATGCGACTTCATGATTGTTTTGAGGATACTCCCCTGATTTCAATGAAGGTTGTTCATTTTTAGGCATTGATCCAAATAATAAATCACTATTGCCATCTTTATATTGTGCTGTTGCCATACTTGCTTTAAATGGTGCTGTCTTCACGATTTTTTCAATTTCTGTTTGTTGGTCTGGACTAATATTTGAACGCTGGATTTGATTATCTGCATCTTTTTGTATCACAAATTGTTCTGATTTAAATTGATCAATAAGTGATACATTTTCACGTGCTAAACCTTTGGCTAGTCCTGATATAAATAACACCATACTCGCTAATAGCACGACGATAAATGTGATAAGCAAATATTTGAATTTGTAAAACTTCAATTCATTTAATGCTATTTTCATAATTAAGCTCCCCTTTTCTTTACCTTGTAGCCACATTATAAAAAGGGTTTATGAACTGAATATGAACAAATGTCAAATGTCTAAATTTTTTTCGTTAGTGAAATTAAACACGCTAGGTTTCTAAAAAGGATGTCATACATGTTGATAAAATGAACGTTCATTTACGCAAGACGTGATTACACCTATAATAAGAATAGAAAGAGAAGATAAAGGATGTGAAACCAATGGCTGTAACATGTTTAATTGTTGACGATGATCCAGAGATTTTGGACTATGTTGCTTCAAGGATTGAAAAAGAGGGTTATCAAGCTGTGAAGCAACCGAGCGGAGAAGCTGCTGAAGCTTATGTCGCTCAACATGATATTGATATTGCGATCGTTGATATTATGATGGATGAGATGGATGGATTTGAACTTTGTCAAATCTTGAAGTATGACTATAACTACCCAGTCATTATGCTTACTGCTCGAGATGCTTTAACAGATAAAGAACGTGCGTTTTTAGCTGGAACAGATGACTATGTAACTAAGCCATTTGAAGTTTCGGAACTTATGTTTCGCATTAAAGCGGTGTTACGTCGATACCAAATTCAAACGAACGTTCACTTAAAATTAGGAAATTTAGAAATAGATCAAACTCAACTTGAAGTGAAAGTGGATAATAAAGGCATGATTTTACCGAATAAAGAATTTGCGTTACTGAGTTTACTCGTTTCTTATCCTAAACAAGTATTTGAAAGAGAAGCATTAATCGAGAAAATTTGGGGATTTGATTACGATGGCGACACGCGAACGGTAGATGTACATATTAAACGCTTACGTGCACGTTTAAAAAAATTAGGTGCCAATGTGCAAATCGAAACTGTACGTGGTATCGGATACAAGGTGACCGACAATGCTTAAATCCCTATATACGCGCGTCGCTTTGTACACACTTACAGTTATGATCATTAGCTCTATAGCCAGTTTCTTACTCAGTAATATTTATTATCACTTTGAATTAAAAGCTCAAAATGATGCGAAATTAATGACTACGCTTCAACATGCGCATGAATATGATCGCGCATCCAATGACAAAGAACTTCATGATTATTTCAAACTCCTAGGTCATTTGAACTACCAATTGAAAGTTTATGACTCGTCTCATCATAGCCACTTTTATGGCGAACCTTTCCGCAAAGATAACTTACCGCCATCAACAGTCGATAGCGTATTACAAGGCGAGAATTATCATGGCGTGAAAGAGCGACCTTTCAATCCGATTATCACAGGCTTTTTTGATAATGAAACACAAAATACCGTAGGAACCTCATTTAAAACCAAGAACCAAACATATGCAGTGTTTATGCGACAAGATGTTGGACAAGCACTCGGAGAATTCCGCATATTTTTATTTGTATTACTTCTTTTATTAGTTAGCTTTTCAATTGGTCTTGTCATATGGTCTACCTATTCTATTGTGAAACCGGTAAAACAGTTAAAAATTGCGACGCAACGCATGATGGATGGTGATTTTAAAACACCTATTTCGAAAACCCGGGATGATGAAATCGGTACGCTTCAAGAACACTTTGATTCCATGCGTCGTGCTTTAAAGCAGTTAGATGATATGCGCCAACACTTTGTTCAAAATGTGTCCCATGAAATCAAAACACCGTTAACACATATTCACCATTTACTCAGTCAACTTCAAGTGGAACACTCTAAAGCGCAACAATCACAATATATTCAACAAATCTATGATGAAACACACCGGTTGAGTCAACTGACACGTCAATTGTTACTCCTTTCCGAGTTAGATAACGATGAACATTTAGCTTTTGACGATACCGTGGCTTTAAAAGATACGATTTTAGATATCATTAAACATGAATCCTATAATATGGATCAAAAAAACATCGTCTTGTTACATGATTTATCAGCATTGCAAGTAAAAGGTAATCAACGTTTATTAACTCAAGCCATCGAAAATGTCATACGTAACGCCATCAAATATACACATCAAGATGGCATGATTGAAGTCACTTTAACGGCTAATACGATTAATAATAATGCTCAACTTACTATTACGGATGATGGCCCTGGTATATCTAAAAAAGCTCAAGAACACATCTTCGAACGCTTTTATAAATCTACTTCTCATACAGATAGTAATGGCTTAGGATTAGCCATTACACAAGATATTATTTTACGTCATCATGGAGAAATCAAAGTTGCAAGTATGCCGCAAGAAGGCACAACATTCACAATTACATTACCCTTAGCATAACACCTTACAATAAAAAACTTTCTAACACTCAGGTGACATCAATGTTAGAAGTCATTAAGACATAAGAGGCTTGGACATCAATCATTAAACCTATGATTGTCCCTAACGCCTCGCTTTTCTAGGCGCCTTACCTCAACTAGGGAGCATTACAGAAATCTAATTGATTTCGTTGTAATGCCCGCCGGTGCATGAAGACGTTAGAAATGAAATGAATTACGTCTTCAGTACACCTATGAACATGCGTGAATAGGTGGTCAATAGCCTAATTGCGGAAAGCTTTTAAGCGCATACGCAATCCAGTCAGCTACTGCCTTATATATTGTAAAAGCCAATAGTCTTAGATTGTTGCTCTCAAAATGGATTTTCGGTTGCGGCTATATGCCTCAGAAGTCTCGGCTAAGGGATCAATCACAATTTATCATAGTGTCCATCACTAAGACTAAATCGATTTATTTAGATAAATAATAGCTAACAAAGTTCATGTATAAATGATTTTTGTTGGCTTATTTTTAATTAACAGGTCTGCTATGTCCAAGCCTCAGACATAAAAACGGGATGATATGTTCATCCCGTTTTTATCATTTATCATATTTTAGCTTAATAAGCTACCGTCTTCATTCAATTTTAGTTGCTGTGAAATATCATGATTAATGGACTTAAACAAATCAATTTCATGTGTAAGTGCTTTGCCAAACGATGGGATCATTTCTTTAATTTTAGGTTCCCATGTTGGAAATTCATTTTTAAATGAACGTTGTAAAATATCTAACATCACAGCTACTGCGGTAGAGGCACCCGGAGATGCACCGAGTAATGCCGCAAGCGAACCATCTTGAGAGGTAATGACTTCTGTGCCAAATTGTAATGTCCCTTTGCCTTTGTCTTCAGTATCTTTTATAACTTGAACACGTTGACCCGCAACAACTACTTCCCATTCTTCTTCTTTTGCATTCGGAATAAATGCTCTAAGCTCTTCAACGCGTTCTGAATGACTCAACATGAGTTGTTGAATAAGATATTTTGTTAATCCCATCTCTTTTGCTCCGGCAGCAAGCATTGTCGTTAAATTATATGGTTTAACAGATTTAATTAAATCTAAATAAGAGCCAGTTTTTAAAAATTTAGGCGAAAATCCCGCAAAAGGTCCGAATAACAATGCACGTTCCCCATCTATATATCGTGTATCGAGATGTGGCACTGACATAGGCGGTGCCCCCACTTTTGCCTTTCCATATACTTTAGCTAGATGCTGATTCACAACATCTTGATTTTTACATACAAGGAATAGTCCACTCACTGGGAAACCACCGATATGTTTGGACTCTGGCAGGTGTGTTTTTTGTAGCAGTGGTAAACTTGCACCACCTGCTCCAATGAAGACAAATTTGGACTCAACTGTAAATGTTTTATTTTCTTTTAAATCTTTAATTTGAATCCGCCAAGACCCATCTTTATTTTGCTTTAACGTTTGAACTTCATGTTCATAATAAATGGCGCCACCTTGGTTTTGCAACTGTGTCATAAGTTGTTTCGTTAACGCACCGAAATTAACGTCTGTTCCTGATTCATCACGTGTAGCTGCGACGACTTCTTTATCATCACGACCTTCCATCATGAGAGGAATCCATTGTTTTAAGGTAGCTTTATTTTTAGTAATATCCATACCACTAAATAACACATTTTCTTTAAGGGCTTTAACACGGGATTCTAGAAATGTAACATTCTTCTCCCCTGTTACAAAACTCATATGTGGTACTGTGCGAATAAACGCACTTGGCTCTGTGAGTTTATTCGTTTTGACTAAATATGACCAGAATTGTTTAGAAATTTGAAATTGCTCATTCACTTTGATGGCTTTTTTGATATCCATAGTGCCATCTGGCATTTCATTTGTGTAATTCAATTCACATAATGCTGAATGCCCAGTCCCCGCGTTGTTCCATACATTTGAACTTTCCTTACCACATTGATCTAATCTTTCAAACACATTGATGTCCCACTCTGGTTGTAACTCTTTGAATAATACACCTAATGTAGCGCTCATGATGCCTCCGCCAATTAGCACTACATCTGTCTTGTTATGTAAGTTTTCCACAACAATCCAGTCCCCCTTTTTGATTATCATCAAGTATTGAAAATGACATCTCACTTGTCATACTTAACACTTAAAAACAGTGTATATACATCCATATCTTTAACAATACGACCATTTTATCACGTGTTACTTATATTATATACCTATAATGCACAATAAAAAAGCTACGTCGCTCATTAAATGTATTTCAATACATTTTAATAACGCTTTATTATCACTTATGAAATTTTGCATGATATAATTAACTCAAATAAACAAATTGAGGGATGCGTCATGAAGTCTATCACATTTCTAATGCATAATATCTATGCGGTAGGTGGCACTGTAAAAACGATTACGAACCTTGCAAATCAACTTGTACGTCAAGGCCATCAAGTGACAATTATATCCATATTTCGAAATAAAGCAGAACCCTACTTTCCGCTTGATGCTCGCGTACGTGTACTACCGCTTGTCGACTACCAACTCAAACTACGCAATAGTGTACCTATAATATCAAATCGCATACGTAAATTCTCCCCTTTTCTCAAACCGAAATTACTGACGCAATATGAGCCAGGCATTAAACAATACTCAAGTTATATAGAAAAGAAGATGATTCGTGCCATTCAAAATAATGAAAGCGATATTTTAGTAGGTACGCGTGCAAGTCATAATTTAATCATTGCCCAATATGCTAATTCAAATCAAAAAACCATTGGCATGGAACATATGAATTTAGATGCTTATGATGACGGTTTTCGTGCTGAAATCCTCAAGCACTACCAAAAATTAGATGCGATTACGACATTAACGGAAAAGGATCGCGAACGTTACCAAACTTATGTTGATACACCAACTTACGTCGTATCTAATATGTTAGATGAAAAACGATTACAATTGATGAAAGAAAATAAAATTATTGCAGCTGGACGTTTTGAATATGAAAAAGGGTTCGATTTATTAATTGAAGCTGTATATCATATTCAAGATGACTTAAGAGATTATGGATTTACAATAGATATTTACGGAGATGGAAAAGAAAAAGAAGCCTTATCGCAACATATAAGTTATGCGCGTTTACAAGACTTAATCTTCTTACAACCAACGACGAATCAACTCAGCACGTATATCGCAATGAGTAAAATCACAGTCATACCCTCTCGTAATGAGGGCTTTGGTATGACAATACTTGAAGCCATGAATCAAGGTAGCGTTGTGATTAGTTATGATGGGAATACCGGTCCGGAATCATTAATCACACATGGACACAACGGTTTTTTAGTGCCTGCTAGAGATACGCGCCGCTTAGCACATCAAATATTAGAAGTCATAGAAAAAGGCCACGCGCGTCAAATTCAACCTATTATCCATTCTGCGTTTCATACAGTGGCACACTATACTCCTGAACGTATCTATGTACAATTTAAGCAAGTCGTAGATGATTTAATGTCTTAATGATCTCTGAACATCACACACTTAGTGTACGAAATCCAAATAAGCGACAGTATAAAATAAGCCTTCAGAACACATGCGCACCATGTGTTTGAAGGCTTTTAAAATCTGTGTATTAACTTAAGAAGTATGATAAAATCAGTGTCCAAATACAGAAGAAGACGAGGAGCCCTACACTGTATTTTAAAGTCATTTTTAAAAGTACTGATTCTTGACCCACTTCTTTAACTGCTGCTGTTGCAATTGCAATGGATTGTGGTGAAATTAACTTCGCAATTGCACCCCCTGCTGTGTTAGCGCCGACAAGTAATGCGCCACTCGTACCAACTTGTGGTGCGACTGAAGCTTGAATTGGTGCAAATAACACATTGTTATTCACAACTGATCCAGTCATAAATACACCAATCCATCCAAGTATTGGAGATAAGAATGGGAAGATTGTTCCCGTTTTTGCAATCGCTTGACCCATCGCACTTGTTAAACCGCCATATGTTGTAAGCTTAGCAATTGCTAAAATAAAACAAATCGTTAAAATTGGTAACCATAATTCTTTAAATGCTTCTCCTAGCAAACTAAAAGCTTGCTTAAAGTTAACTGTTTTCGATAATAAAATTGTAATAATACCTGCGATTAATAACGCCATACCTGTTTGTGCGATTAAGTTAAATGTAAGCATGATTGGTTTATGCGTCACATCATTCATTGTTCCTGGGATTGGGAATTGAATATTTAAAAATGCGAGTGCCCCACCTTCAAGGAACAATCCTTTAAAGAATTTTGAACTCCAAATTAAAACAAGAAACGTTAAAATATAAAATGGACTCCATGCATACGCAATTGCTTTAAATGAATGACGTTTCGTCTCAAGAACTTCACCTTGAGTTAATCTGAAAATATTTTTTGGTTGGAACTTTTTAGAGAATAATGCCAATGCACCCATTGCTGCAAGTGGTGGAATGATATCTACAAGTTCAGGTCCTAAAAATTGGTTAAAAATAATTTGCAATAGTACAAATGGAATCACCATCACTAAAATTGCAGGTAACGTTTCTTTAATACCTTTGAAGCCATCAATAATAAATACTAATAAGAACGGTGTTACAAAACTTAATAAAGGTAAACTTAAGTTTAACGCTTGAGATACGCTTAATGCTGTAATGCCGCCAGGTAAATTTAAAGTATCTACTACACCTACCGGAATACCAATCGCACCATACGCACCCGCTGCACCGTTAGCTACTAGACAGAGCATCGCTGCTTGTAACGGTTTAAACCCAAGTTGTATTAATAACACGGCACAAATGGCAATTGGTACACCAAAACCTGCCACACCTTCTAAAAAGGCATTAAACGCAAAACCAATTAATAACAATTGGATACGTTGGTCTTCTGAAATGGCCGTAATACTATCTTGAATAATGGCAAATTGACCTGTAGCTGTCGTTAATTTGTATAACCAAACTGCCATCATAACGATAAAGCCAATTGGTAAAATACCTTGATAAAACCCTTCAGTTATACCGCCTGTTACGATACCTACTGGAAGTTTGAAAATTACTAATGTAATGACGATGGTAACCGCTAATGTTGTCATCGCCGCATAAATCCCTTTCATTTTAAACAATGTTAAACAGAGTAAAAATAATATGATGGGGATACTTGCAATTAATGCAGATATTGCAAGATTTTGGAACGGATCGTAACTATGAACTAACATCCTAAATCATCTTCCTTTGTTCTATATTTATATTATTACTTATTTATTCATGTGAATTATTTCACAATTAAAATATACCATTGCTTTGTATACAATTCAATAGGTTGCCGTAATTTTTTTATCACCTTTTACACTTATATTTACTATTCATTTAAAGTTGTATTAACAATCAAACACTATTGAATTTTTAGATCTATTAACTTTTAACAAATTACTTTTACTCTCATAAAAATATGATTATTACTTAATTATAAAATGCGTTATGTATGTGAATATTCTGAAACCATACAATAAAAAGCTGACTTCAAATAAAGATGAAATCAGCTCAATTTACAACTTTAGATTGCGTGCTTACTGACGATAAGCTGGATCTACAATTTTCGGTTGTCCTGTCTGATCAACTGTTACAATCATATACGTTCCAGGTTGTGATTGATTAATAAAACTAAAAACATAATGATAATTCCCTACTTCACCTTGAATCGCATAATCATTATATGGATTTTGTTGACCATTTAAACGAGTCACTTCACGTTGTGCCACATCCAAAGAAGTTTGGAAATTCGGAAGTTGTTTTAACGCTTGTTGCGTATCTACGGACTGACGTGCTAAGTTTTGTGCCACTGGTACGACATTTTGACCTTGATATGGAGCAACATATGAACGTCCAGGTTTTGATGTTGAACCATTATCATTTTGTGGCATATTGTTTTGAGATGCATCGCCTTGACCTTCGTTAGTGTTTGACGTAGTCGCGTTAGAATCCTCACCAGAATTCGATTCACCATTATTTTGTGCATTATCTTTGTTGGTTTTTGATGATTCCGAAGCGGGTTTATCTTTCTTATTCTGAGATGTTTGCTTATCAGTCTTGGATGACTCATGTTCTTTTGATGTGTTACTATCGTCATTGCCACATGCTGCTAAAACAAGTGAAAGTGCGATAAAACTTGCCAACCACTTTTTCATGATATTGCGCCTCCTTTATCAAACGAAAATAACTACCATCATTATTATAACATTTTTTTATAGATTCATACGACTAATATTATAATTCCAGTCCCATGGTCCAATCGACATCAACATGATGCCCCATTTTAAATTCATGTTCTCCTATTTTTTTCAATCCTTGGCTTTTATAAAATGCAATAGCGGTATGGTTTTCGCTCCACACACCTAACCATAAATAGCGTTTGTTCAATCCTTTTGCAAATTGGATAACATAATTAAAGATATATTGACCTAGTTTTAATCCTTGATACGTTTGATATAAATAGATGCGTTGGAGTTCAGCATATTGAGACGAAAACGCTTCAGTTTGTGCGTCACCGATATTCACTTTAAAATACCCGGCAATATGTTCGTCGACCATAGCAAAATAAAAAAATGAATTAGGATTTTGTATTTCATCAGTCAACTTCTCTATAGACATTTCTTCCTCAAAGTATTGATTAAACAATGCATGATCATAATCTGATGCATACGCTTCAGCAAAAGTTTCAATACTTACACGCCTTAACTCCATTACATCAGATATCTCAACCTTTTTAATACGAAAATTCATACACCCATCCCCCATTTATTACTTTTTATTACTATATTCTAAACATATCTTTGTTGCAATATCATTGTCTTTCATGTGATCTCATGATAAAGTGTGAAAGTAAAATTTTGAGAGGGGTTGCTTATGGCACATTCATTTAAAGCTTATGTATTAGATGAAAACAACGGTAATGTCACTGGACAATATCAAACGTTAACCGTAGATGATTTACCTGATGGAGACGTGATTGTCAAAGTACATTATTCAAGTTTAAATTATAAAGACATGCTCGCAACACAAGATCACAACAAAATTATACGACACTATCCAATGATTCCTGGCATCGATTTAGCCGGCGAAGTCATAGAATCTAAACATCCATCTTTCAAAACCGGTGATGCAGTGATTGCGACTGGCTATGAATTAGGTGTATCTCATGCTGGAGGATTTAGTGAAATGGCTCGCGTAAAAGGCGATTGGCTTGTACCACTTCCTAAAGGTTTAACACTAGAGGAGGCAATGATCATTGGTACCGCTGGTTTTACTGCAGCAATTTCAATTCAATTGTTAGAAGATAATAAAATCACTTCTGATGGCGGTCCTGTCTGTGTACGTGGCGCAACTGGTGGCGTAGGTACAATGGCAACTATGATGCTTAGCGCTTTGAATTATAAAGTGACTGCAAGCACTGGTCAGCATGACAAAACAGATTGGTTAAAATCATTAGGTGCAAGAGAAGTCATTGGACGTTTAGATACATTATCAGATAAACCGCTTCAAAAAGGACAGTGGCAGGCCATTATTGATCCCGTTGGTGGCATCACTGTCGGAGAGTGTTTAAAGTATATTCAACCACACGGTGCAGTCGCGTTAAGCGGTAATGTAAGTGGCATGACTTTTGAAAGTTCAGTCTTTCCATTTATTTTACGCGGTGTGAAGCTATTGGGGGTTGATTCTGTTCAATTTCCAATGCGTCGTAGACTATTGTTATGGCGCCGTTTAGCAACGGATTTA
Source organism: Staphylococcus sp. 11007852 (assembly GCF_011394325.1). Classification (NCBI taxonomy): domain Bacteria; kingdom Bacillati; phylum Bacillota; class Bacilli; order Caryophanales; family Staphylococcaceae; genus Staphylococcus; species Staphylococcus sp. 11007852. The sequence goes on from NZ_JAANBJ010000020.1 coordinate 61,187, forward strand.
AAACCACAACAACTTCATGAAATTAAAACCGTTGTTCCTTTTAAAGATATCGAAAGCCATATTGAAGCCTTGAAAGATAATCATATACAAGGGCGTATCGTTATTAAAATGGATTAATTAAAATAGCTCGTTTAACTTAATTAACATCCCATTTTAATTTAAATTTACAAATGTCATAATTTCGATATAAGAAAATACAAATTATTCTCAAATAATGAAAAATTATAATTTACGAATTATTTCTGAAAGCGTATACTTATATCCATACTTAATCAATTGGAGGTTACCTGATGAATATCAATAAAAAGTTTATTTTCTTTATTGGTGCTTTAGGCGGATTACTGTATGGATATGATATGGGAGTCATTTCTGGGGCATTATTGTATTTACAAAATGATATTCCACTTACCCCGAAACTACAAGGCGTCGTCGTATCATCGATGTTATTTGGTGCCATTTTCGGTTCAGGGTTTAGCGGGCCATTATCTGAAAAGTTAGGCCGTCGTCGTCTCGTTTTTATAATTTCCATTATTTTTATTGTCGGCACACTTGTTTTAGCGTTAGCACCAACTGTTGAAATCGTTGTATTAGGTCGATTTATAATCGGACTTGCTGTGGGTGGTTCTACAGCAATCGTTCCTGTATACTTATCAGAACTTGCACCCACTGATGCGCGTGGTTCTTTAAGTTCATTAAACCAATTAATGATTACAATCGGTATATTATCATCATTCCTAGTCAATTATGCATTAGCACCTTTTGAGGCTTGGCGATGGATGTTAGGATTAGCAGTGATACCGTCACTTATTTTAATGATTGGTGTTATCTTTATGCCTGAGAGTCCACGTTGGTTATTAGAAAAACGTGGTGAAAAAGCAGCGCGTGATGTCATGAAATTAACTTATCCTGAGCATGAAATTGATATAGAGATTGCAAACATGAAAAAAATCAATGCTATCTCTGAAAGCACTTGGGATGTTCTAAAGTCACCTTGGTTACGTACTACTATCATCATTGGCTCGATATTCGCATTATTACAACAATTAATTGGAATTAATGCCATCATTCACTATGCACCAACCATTTTCCATAAAGCAGGACTTGGTGATTCAGCGTCTATTTTAAGTACTGTCGGTATTGGTGTTGTGAACGTCTCAGTCACAATTGTTGCTATTCTAATTATCGATAAAATTGATCGTAAAAAGTTATTGATGATTGGTAACTTAGGTATGGTCGGCTCATTACTTGCTATGAGTGTATTAATAAGTTTATTAGGTGTAAATGCAGCTGTATGGATTATTATTATCTGTTTAGCATTATTCATTGTGTTCTTTGGTATTTCATGGGGACCTGTGTTATGGGTAATGTTACCAGAATTATTCCCAATGCGTGCACGTGGAGCTGCTACAGGTATTGCCGCACTTGTGTTATCTATCGGAAGTTTACTCGTGGCTTATTTATTCCCGATTATTAGTGATATTTTAAGTGTGCAAGAAGTATTTTTAATCTTCGCCGTTATGGGTGTGATTGCATTCTTCTTTGTAATGAAATTTTTACCGGAAACACGTGGTCGTAGCTTAGAACAAATCGAAGCAGATTTACGTGGTCGTTCGGCTAAAAAATAATTTCTCATGCGCACGTTTAAGCATCTGACTTACGATTAAAGTAAGCATCAGATGCTTTTTTTATCTTTTTAATTGATAACGAATCTCATTTGTAACATAATGGATGTAAACACATAAGAATTGAGGAATGTCGTATGAAAGATGTCACTATTATTGGTGGAGGACCTGCTGGACTCTATGCAAGCTTCTATGCAGGCGTACGTGGTATGCAGGCACGTTTAATAGATGCCCAACCGAGCTTAGGGGGTAAAATGCGCATATATCCTGAAAAAATCATTTGGGATATAGGGGGCGTCGCACCTAAGTCATGTGGTGAAATCATGCAAGATATCATTTGCCAAGGCTTACATTTTAATCCAGACGTTCATCTAAATTCTAAAGTCGTCAATATAGAGAAAGTGAGTCATCATCATTTTAATGTTACGACTGAATCTGGTACAACGTTCTCTTCAAAATCTATCATTATTGCCATTGGTGGTGGGATCATCACACCTAAAAAATTGCAATTATCAGATGATGCACACGATTTTGAATACACCAACTTACATTATGCAATTTCTAAATATGAGCATTTTCGAGGTAAAAAAGTGTTAATTTCAGGAGGCGGTAATTCCGCAATGGATTGGGCTCAGGCGCTTGCCCCGATTGCTAAAGAAGTCATCTTAGTCTATCGTAATGACTCGGTAAAAGGACATGAATCAACGTGGGAAGCACTTCAACAATTACGTGTTCAATGTCTGCCAAATGTGTCTATAACAGCTTTACATCATGATTGTCATTGTCATGACCGTATTCAATCCGTTACACTACAACACTTAGAAACTCAAGAACGAATGACATATCCTATAGATGCTGTCATTGTCAGTCACGGTTATGAACGCCAAATTGACTTACTACAAGAGACGACGATGCCCCTTGCATTAACAGAGCAACAACTTATTGCAGGTCAAGGAGACACACGAACGACTGTTGACGGTGTCTATGCATGTGGAGACATATTAACGCACCCTTCAAAAATAAATCTAATTACAGGTGCGTTTCATGACGCTGCACATGCGGTAAATAGTGCAAAAGTGTATATTTCACCCGATGATACAAAACAAGGATGTGTATCGAGTCATCACCCTGCCTTTAAAGAAGCAAACAAGCAATTTTTACTTCAATCACACCGTTAATCATTGTATAACCTTTCAATCAAAATGATTACAGCTTCATACTATTCGTTTCATCATCTACACATGCTAAGGAGCAAGGCTGTTTCACTGTCATTCATCCTTGTGTTGGCCCATCTAATGTGTTCAATTATTTCGAACTAGGTAAGTTGGTATAGCAGGCTGTATTAAATATGAAAGGGCTGCGCACGTTGTTTTTATGCACAGCCCTTTTACTATTTGTATTTAGTGTTTCTTTTTCTTAACCAATGGTTCCCCATCTCTTGGTTCTGTAATAATCGCTTGTCTTAATAAAAAGAATAATAGAATAAAACCAACCGTAATGGTCACATGTCCTAACCCAGCAAATCCCGCTAAACTTGGGGGGATGGTTTGTTTCGACACTTGCATGAACCCTTTTGTAAACTGCATACCTACTGTCGTCAGAACACCTATATTGTATATGATGTAAAACCAGTTAAATAAATAGTAGCTACTAATCTTAAATAATTTCTCAATAGGAATGAGCATTAAAAACATAAACATCCCAAGCGTAAGTAAGTGTGTATGCATCACACTCATCTGTGTAGCCCCAGTAAATTGATAATGAACAGTAATTTCACGATAAGCAAAACCACTCAGTAATCCTAATGCGGTATAAGCCATAAATGTGTATAAGATGCGTTTCATGAATCGTCATCTCCTATCTTTAGTCAAATTAATTATGACGATAACAACAAGGTATGTCAATGTACATTACTTGTCATTTTGACTTTGTTTATAACGCTTAAATACAGCAACGAAAGACATTATTAATGCAAGAATGGACATGATCCATATTGCTGGATGGGTGCCTTCTGAAGCTGTGTGATGCGCATCATGTTGCTCATGATGACTATGACCTGCAGTAGTGCCGCCACCTTGTTTCACTTCAGAAACAGGCGCAGGGTGTTCGCTGTCCTCATTTGCATCCGTCCATTTTACCTGTTTGCCGTCTTTATATGTTTGTATCGCTTTCCATACAAACTTTCCTTCTTTTTCAGGATTTGCAACAACTATTGGAAAATTGACATGCTCATGTGCGCCTATCCCTTTACCTGTTGCTTCCCAAGTTACTTTTTTTATATTATCTTGTTTGTCCATTTCAAATGTATGTTTAAACCCTGGTACAGGTGCTACAGATGATAACGCAACGCCATCGGGTACTTCTAATTCAAGCTTAACTGTTGGCACGTCACGTTCCACAGGCACTCGCACTTGATATTCGTCATATGCACCTGGTGCACTCGTATTCGGATTAAGTGTTACATGTGCTTCAACACTTTGACACCCTAAAATAACCCCTATTATCAGGATACTGATTATTCCTTTAATTAACTTCATACGTCCACCTCTTTACAGATTAATTTGACTCATAATGATGCCGAATAAGACGAGCACTATGCCAATCAACAACTCAGTTATAAGCAATTTTCTATGAATACATTTCTTTTGTTTCATCATTTTAAACGTTTGATATGCGCCAAGCCCTATCATCACTAATGTGAACACTACTTTCGAAATCCATAAACTCAAATAAGTGGTCATATGACGAAATAAATGTGTAAATGATGTTTGATCGATAGTCATCAGTACACCGGTTACGATAATGACTACTACTGCACATATATTTAATTTTAAAATGATTGAACGTAAGATCAGCACGTACGAATGCCGATGTTGTGTAAATATGTAAAACATGAGATAGAGCAATGTTCCTAACCACAAGGCGATAGCGCTTAAATGCAGTGTTCGAATAAGAATCGCATATACTGGTATCTCTTGCGCCCATACATGTCCTGACATTGCCAAAGCAATAAGTAATATCACTGGTAACGTATCATACCAAATCTGCTCCATATTACGTAGCGCTAACAATATTAAGAGCGTCATGACTGCAGTCATTGTTAAAATAAATGGAAATTGCAACCATGTATCAAATTGTAACCGAAGAATGTTATCGATGACTGACTGAGGCAAAGTCATTAAATACAATACACTCGTTCCGAGAACACATAGACATAACGTCACCGTTACACCACGGTGTCGAAGTAACACTGGATATGTCGATAGTCCTTCATATTTCATGATGCGATTCACATAGTACAATCCGATAAAAAGAAGTAGCATACATTGAAGTAAAAAGCGCATCGCGCCCCACCACAAACTGACATCTTTCCAAATAGGTTGCGTCTTGTCGATTGCCGTTGCGGTTGAATGCCCAATTGAAAATATGTATGTCCCATGCATCGTATGACCATCTTGTGCAGTCGCTTCCCATTCAACCAGATGTGACCCTTTTTCTAAGGATGGAACATTAAATGAAATCTGTTTTGAAAACCCTGATTCTTTTGGCTTTACAGTAGTGATTTTATGACCTTGATCATTATATATCGTGAGTGTACTATAGGTTGTATTCACTGGTTCACTCATCTGCAATTCAATGTGATGTGGTGATTGCGAAACAACTTCTTTAGCTGCAGGAGTTGCGCGTTCTAATGTCGCATGCGCAGAAACAGGATTGAACATCCCCCCTATACTATAAATACAAAAAAATAATAGCACACTCCAATGTAATACGGTTTTAAAGACCGTCAATTGAACCCCCTCCTAAAATGCATACAATGAAAATTTTAGCAAACGCTAATAAGATTACAATCCAATTCAGAATCGTTCATGGAATTGTAAAAAATAGTTACTTTACCTCACCATTTTAGGATTCAATAAATACAAAAAAGTCTCCAATGTTCATTAAAAAATGAACATTGGAGACTTGTACATCATATCCTATTTTAAATGTCATGCGTCGCAATTTCCTCATCTGTAGGAACATCATCATTGAGTCCTACTAGAGATTCAGAAATATTACGCGCGTTATAACCAATACGTTCTAACACACCTATCATATCAATATAGATTAAACCACCATCAGTCGAACATTCCCCACGATTTAAACGCTTAATGTGCCCTTTACGTAACTTGTGTTCAATATTAAATGATTCACGACTACGTTCCACAATCTCATCTTTTTTCGTCGTGTCGTACACATCTAACATATCAATCGCTTTATCAAATGATTCTGTTACATGGTTAAATAATTTTTCCACACCACGTTGTGCATCTTCAGTAAGGTAAATTTCTTTTTGGTGCTTACGGTCTAACTGCTCTACATATTCTTTAATTAAATCTGCAACTTTTAAAACAGAGCGATTCACATCAAACATGACAGCTAAACGTTCCACATCGCCTTTATTAATATCTTTAGTTGAAATACGTACAAGATAACTGCGAATGCTATCATTAATTGTTTCAACAGCTTGATGTTTTTGTTCTAGTTTTTTCAATAACTTTTTATCTACTTTTGACGTATCTTTCACATCATCAAACATAGATTCAACAATGTTCCCTACGTTTTGTAACTCTTTTTGTGTTTCTTGTAAAGCCACACTTGGTGCATGGTATACAAGATCTTTATTTAAATGTTGCGGTTTGTAATCTTCAGTCACATCTTTACCAGGAACAATCTTCGTTACAAGCCAAGCAAGTACAGCAACAAATGGTAATTGAATTAACGTATTAGTCACATTAAATGCCCCATGTGCAAACGCAATTGCCATGGCTGGTTTTAGATGCCATGTTTCTTGAAGTACACCTACAAGATGAATCACAATTGGTAAGAATAATGAAAAGATGATCACACCAATCACGTTAAAAATAACGTGGACAAATGCGGCACGCTTTGCAGCTAATGAACCAGCTAAACTTGCTAAAACAGCTGTAATCGTTGTTCCTATATTATCACCAAGTAATACTGGAATCGCTGCATCTAAACTGATCATATTTTGTTGATAAAATTCTTGTAAAATACCAATTGTAGCACTTGAACTTTGTACCAAAGCGGTTAACGCCGTTCCAACAAAAATACCTAAGAACGGATTTGATGACATATCGAGCATTAATTGTTTAAATCCTTCTAGTTCTGCTAAAGGTTTAACAGCACCGCCCATAAACTCTAAACCAAAGAATAAAGAACCGAAACCAAATAAAATACGGCCGATGTTGTTAATTTTAGATCGTTTAAAGAAGAAAATTAAGAATGCACCAATCGCAAGAATAGGCATTGCATATTCACCTAAATCAATACCGATAATGAACGCTGTCACAGTGGTCCCGATATTAGCACCCATAATCACACCGATTGCTTGCTTTAATGTCATAAAACCAGCCGTTACAAGTCCAATTGTAATGACTGTTGTCCCTGAACTACTTTGAATTAAAACGGTTACGACAATACCAGCGATGACCCCTAACACTGGATTTGATGTAAACTTATTTAAAATATCACGTAGCCTATCCCCTGCTGAAGCTTGAAGCCCATCTCCCATTACTTTTAAGCCGTAGAGAAAAATCCCTAACCCGCCTAAAAAGGAAAAGATGACTTCCATAACCGACATTTCCATTATTTCACCTCTATTAAGCTTTATAGTTCGATTATCGCTCATAAATGTAAATTTAATGTTAAGATTACGTAAAAAATATTTAAAATCAACGCTAAAATTACACTTTGATTGTAAATAAAATCATCTCAAACATTACTTTACTATAAATAAGTCACATTAAATGAGTTTACATTAGTTACATGAAATACACAATTGAAAGTGCATTTTCATTCGTAATCCAATGACATAAATTATAAAGTCCATTATAATATAGTCATTATGAAATAAAGGGACGACGAGTATGAGCCATCAAAACGATTATGAATTAATGTTGTTTTATTACGCATATCAAACATTTACGAAAACGGCAGATGACTTGATAAAAGAATACGGGCTAAGCCGTCAACATCATCGGTTTTTGTTTTTTATCAATAAACTGCCAGGTATCACTACCAAAAAATTATTAGAAAATCTCGAAATATCTAAACAAGGCTCTCATGCCACACTTAAGTTGTTAAAAGAAAACGGACTCATCTATGATGAACTTGATTTAACAGATCGAAGGTTAAAATGTTTATACCCTACTGAAAAAGGTAAAGCATTGATTGCGACGTTAAATCAAGCTCAAAGTGAATTATTTAAAAAGATAAAAGAGGCTCGTGGTGACAACTGGTATGATCTCATGGAAGGCTTTGCGGAGTCTAGACAAGGTTTTCAAGACATCCGTCACCTTAAACCGAGCGAGGAAGAAGGAGACGACTATGATCACAGCTTATCGTAACAATGAAGCATTAGCGATAGTAGAAACGTCAGATTGGTCCACAGCACAGTGGATTAATGTAGTGAAACCCACACAAGAAGAAAGCCAAGCTTTATTAGAATTTTTTCCATTCCCAAAAGACTTTTTGGAAGATGCCTTAGATAGTGAGGAAAGTTCACGTATTGAAAACGATGAAAGCGGTTATTCACTCATCATCAGTGACTTTCCAGTACTTAAGGATGACCATTATGATATCAAAAGTTATCACACGTCTCCATTAGGAATCATTATTGGTAAAGGTGTCATTATAACGATTTGTAGTCAAAGTTTTAACTATTTTGAGCACTTACTTTATCAACACGTTAATTTAAAATACAAAAGTCGATTTGCATTAAATGTTTTGTATGAAATGTCTTCAGAATTTAACCGTGCCTTACGTTTATTAAATAAAGAACGTCGTCAAGTTGATATTAAACTACAAAAACGTGTTACAAATTTACGACTTTATTTTTTAAGTGAAATCGAGAAAAGTCTTGTATATTTTATAGCATCTCTTAAAACGAACGCATCTACACATCGAAAACTATACAGACTTTCTACATTAAAACGTTTTTCAGAAGATGATGAATTATTGGAAGACGTATTAAATGAACATCAACAAGCCATTGAAACGACAGAACTTTACTTACGCATCGTTGAAAGTATGACAAATTCTTATGCTTCACTACTTTCAAATCAATTGAATACAACGATGCAAACGTTGACCATTTTTACGGTACTTCTTACTTTACCAACATTGGTATTTAGTTTCTTTGGAATGAATGTCCCATTACCTATTGATGCGCAATCTGGTATCTCCTGGATTATCGTCATAGCGATTTCGTTAATACTTGTAGCGTTGACGTCTATACTACTGTGGCACAGCAACCGGCTCAAATGATAGTAATGCGTAGGGTTTAGAACCTGTTCTAACTAAATCCTACGCTTCATCATTATCATTGCACCTCTTAATAAAGATTTACCGCTTACAGCTCCCTCATTAAAATATTCGATATGCATCGCTAATTCTGTTTTTCACACGTTGTATAACCATTTTTTAAAACTCCACTTAAATTTAGAAATATATCGTTAAAAACATGTCCTTTCTGTCCATTAAATACTCTATTTATCAGGCTTTTTACACATTACTCACCTACTCAAATCTTATATGTCCATGACCTTCATTATTTATATCTAAATTAAACCTCTATTATTAAGTCATATGTCATTTATTTATAGATAAAAACGACAAATATGTCTAATAATATCAAAAAGTAATTAAAAAATTAAAATAAAAGAGAAAATATTGTTGCTCATTATATTTAGTTCTATAATACTAATTATTTATAACTGAATTACGTTTACACCATTACGACACATAAATTTTTAGTAAGTGAGGTTTCATCAATGCAGAATGTCCATATTGAGTTATTAGATCAATTTCATACAGATGCATATCGTTGTTTTAATGCTGTAGAATTGTATTTCTCTCTCGATGGAAAATTAAAAATTCAACATAATGGTTTAAATAAATAGTTATATTATCAAGTCGCTATTATTAATCACGGTGATCTCATTAAAATACACCACGCACAAGCATTGATAAAAATTACTATTCCGTTACACATTTTAATGGAGATGCAACCGAATTTTATGCATGGCTATTTCGATGATACACAGTTGTATTCACATGAACAATTACGTGAGTGTGTGCAATCTTTAATTATCTTGAATGACGAAGACCAACAATATAAAACCTTTCTTACACTCATACAATTGTTGCTAAAAGAATGTTATACCCCTTGTGACGGCATATATATGCCTCAAATGCAAGTTGATTCTGAAATGTTCTCAAATGTATTAAAAATGATTCATAAAGATATTAAACAGAAAATCACTTTACAAGAATTAGCACGCTCATTTTTCGTTTCATCGTCTTATATCTCTATTTTATTCAATGAACAATTAGGGTTTAATTTTAAGAGTTATACCGTGACCTTGAAGTTAAGTCTATCGTTACCTCACTTACTATGGAACAATTATTCTATATATGACATCGCTCAAAATTACGGTTTCTCCAATTACAGTAATTATTCTAAGCAATTTAAAAGTTATATCGGTGTGAGCCCATATACATATAAAAAACATCACACAAATAATGATACAAAAATTATTGTTCATCACGATAATTCCAAAATTTTTTATCAGTTAAATCAAAAATGTTCTGAAGATCATCATGGCACGCATTTGAAAGTGGACTTAGATGCTGTCACACCACCGTCCCTATTCAAATTACCGCATATTCGTCTCATGCTGACTTATTTAGATGACATGTTTATGCACGAACAATTTTTTAAAACGTTTAAAGACGTTTTACGTAAACAAACACATTATTTATATTTTGAAAGAAGTGTAAATGTAAAATGGGTTCATGATAAAGGAACAACGCTTGAGCGAATCATTCGATTTATGCATCGCTATCATTTACATTTCAGCTTTAAAATCACGTCTTTATATGACTATGAAGTGTTAGAAACTAACTTTTTAAACAATATTAAATCGTTATCACGTGTCATCCCAGACGTTAAATCTCTACTTCCCAAGGTCAATGTTATCTATGATTTTAAAGGGCTCACACCAAAAGATATTGATTATTTATCTGAACGTTTTGAGCACATCTTTCATACATGTACATTTGAATTGTTAATTCCGCATGATACTAAGCGAAATATTAATCAATATATTCAACAATCTCAGCACCTAAAAACGAACATCAACGGCTATGCACTTGATATTTCAGACTATATGAATGGTGAAAACCCTCATCAATCTTTACTAGTTAATCAACATATCATTAAATATTGGCAAAATTTAATTTTGACACATACCGTTAAAGACCAATTGCTATCCTTTTCTTTAATCGGTTTGTCACCTAAAGTCTTTGAGCATTATCATCATGCGTACATCATGCATCTACCTAACGCTTGGCTTTATTTTTTAATCCATTTAAATCCAACATTTAATGCCATTAATATGCCTTTAAAAGCGACACACGATACATCATTTAGTTATGTGAATGAACGTCATTTAAATACGGTGTTTCCTTTCATTTCTGATTTATTACGACCATTCATGCAACATTACGTCAAAATACAAAAACATGCCATTGTTAAACAAACTGACGATCATTACGATATATTGCTGTTACCGGATGATTGGGATAAAGCGATAGATATCCCTGAAGACATTTGTCATTATCACCTCTCTAGTGAACTGATTCGTGATAAGCATCTTGTCATTATTCGAACCTATGATGATGAAGTGATGAATGCGCGTAAACTGATTCAAACTGATGCAACGATGTTTATTCCAAGCCAACATATTCAAGCCGTGAAAGATACGTTACACTTGAGACAACATATATTAATACATGATTTTAGTAAAGGTCCGTTAAATATTGAAGTTAAGCCGACCCAAGTGAAAGCAATTCAAATTTATAAACCTTCAACATCATTGCTCAATGATTTAATTTAAAAATAGCCCCGGCTCCCTTTAGTATTTCTTATTCATTTGTACTATAATGTAAGAAATGACAAAGATTGAGCTAGGAGGCTATTTTTTTATGTCAAAAATAAAGAAAGCGATCATTCCAGCTGCAGGGTTAGGGACACGTTTTTTACCTGCAACAAAAGCGATGCCTAAAGAGATGTTACCTATTCTCGATACACCTACAATTCAATATATTGTAGAAGAAGCATCTCGCGCAGGGATAGAAGATATTATCATCGTTACTGGTAAACATAAACGTGCGATTGAAGATCATTTTGACAACCAAAAAGAGTTAGAATCAACATTAAAAGAAAAAGGCAAAATGGATTTATTAGAGAAAGTACAACATTCTACAGATTTAGCGAATATATTCTATGTACGTCAAAAAGAGCAAAAAGGACTTGGCCATGCGATATGGACGGCACGTCAATTTTTTGGAAATGAACCTTTTGCAGTCTTACTAGGAGATGATATTGTTCAATCCGAAACACCGGCTATTCAGCAACTTATTGATCAATATGCAGAGACACATAAATCTGTCATTGGTGTACAAGAAGTACCATACGAAGAGACACACCGTTACGGCATTGTTGAGCCAGAAGCAAAAGCCGGCAGACGTTATGAAGTCAAACAATTTATTGAAAAACCTGCGGCAGGTACTGCCCCTTCAAACCTAGCAATTATGGGCCGTTACGTATTAACGCCTGAAATTTTTAATTATTTAGGCACACAAGATGTGGGCGCAGGTGGAGAAATACAATTAACGGATGCAATTGAACGATTAAATCAAGACGACCAAGTTTACGCCTATGAGTTTGATGGCACGCGCTATGATGTCGGTGAAAAAATCGGTTTTGTAAAGACTACATTACATTTTGCATTAAATGATCCATCAATGAAAGACGAAATCACGCACTATATTCAATCATTGTTGGAACAATCCTCATCACCATTAAAATAAGCGCTTGGGACGAAATCAGAATCGGTTTCTGTCCCTAGCGCTATTTTTTTATACATTCATCTTCGATAACAGCAGTTGTAGTTGCAAAATGACCGGCTATTAAAATCATGAGCGACATCACTAAAAATATCGCTATTGCAATAGGCCATTGATTGGTCCATTCATATATGGCCCCCATTAAGAAAGGACCTATTGCTGCAATCAAATAACCCACGGTTTGACCAAAGCCTGACAACTGCATACTACCTGTCGTTGTTTTAGCACGAATAGAAAAAAGCGTCATACATAAACTAAAACAAGCGCCTACCGCCATGCCTGAAAATATCATCGCGAATAATAACAACCATACATTCTCTGACCATAACAACATAAATCCTAATACGAATAACGTTGTAATGATATAGATTAAGCGACGTTGACTGCGCATTTTAGCAGCTAAAATTGGAAAAGAAAATGTCATTGGTAGTTGGGCAAATTGATTAAGCATTAACATATAACCTGCCATTTCAGGGGAAATGCCTTTGCTAATTAAGATCGACGGATACCACGCTATAATGCAATAAAATGTCATCGATTGAAATGCCATTAATATTGCAACAGCCCATGCTAATTTAGATTTAACTATATTGTATGTTTTTGTCGGAGGGAGTGCACGCGTGTGATTTACAGACTTATGTTTCACTTGAGGAAGCCAGCATACGATCGCTAACAAAGCAAACACAAGCCAAAATGATAACGAAAGGCGATAATCAAGTGCACTGACTTGTGATAACGGGTAGCTGAAACCACCACCCAGACCAGCTGTTAAATTCATCGTAGCACTATAAATGCCAGTGATTAATCCAATTCGAAGTGGAAAATGACTTTTAGCAAAAGCTGGGAGTGTGACATTACAAAACGCTATGGATACTCCTAGCATGAACGTCCCTACAAAGAAGGTACTTACACCTCCAGCTACACGTACAAGTAAACCACAAATGATAGCAATGACAGCAATGAGTAATATGAATGACATGTCAAACCGTTTTATAATGCGTGTCACGCCAATTGATACAACGCCAAATATCACTAATGGAATCGTCGTGATTAAGCCTGCTATCATATCATTGATGAGTAAATCCGACTTAATTTGATGAATCACAGGGCCTACTGATGTTAACGGTGCCCTCAGCGTTGAGGCTATAAAAATAATCCCTACCACTAATAGCCATTGGTTTTGAATTTTATTTGGCATCCTTGTTCCCATCGTCGCCCCTCCTATGTTATCTCAATACGTTATCATTTTATCATAAGCATGCTCGACACCTAAGCTATGGTTTTTAAATCGTATACGTTGAATTGTTGGAGCCATCAATAAAACGCAGAAGTAAGTCCATGACATTACCTCTGCGTTATGCAATGATATGTAAGGGTGAAGGCAAGTTCGTATAAACTTGCCCTACCACCATTATAATAACCCTTTGGAATTGGCATATAATTGTAACGCTCTTTTGACCGTCTCAATCATGTCATTATCCACGGTGGTATGCTTATGAAAATATGCCAGTATCTCACTTGGATGTATCACGTCTCGTGGAAAATCGATGTCATTCGTTAAGAACGTCGCCAATTCTCCTAGAGGGGTTGCATCTCCTTGAAATGCTAACATAAAGTCATAAAAGCTCATATCATCACCTCTTACACAATGAGCTACTTCACATTCTATCATTTTATAAATGCTTTTCAATAAAATTTATATTACAAATTAATATCACCTATTATTTAAAACGTTGTCACAATTTTGTCGATATATATCCCCCTTTTGCTTTCACCCTCAATCTATTACAATAACATTATATTAATTAAAGGAGCTTTACTAAATATGAAAAGTAAACAAACACTTGGCTTTATTTTAATTGGATTAATGTTAGTTGCAACTATTATTGTGATCGTCGCAATTATGATGTCTGGACAAAAAGAAACATATTACGGTTATATGAAAGATGATACAACTGCAGAAAAAGTGATTAGTGAATCTGATAAATCCATTGAAAAAAATGTAAAGATTCCTACAGATAATGACTTCCAACCTAAAAAAGGTGACTTTGTCAAACTTGTTACAAATAAAGGCGATAAACATGATTATGTGAAAAAAGAAGTTGTTTCTCATGACGATGTACCACACGGATTAATGATGAAAATTCATGATATGAAAATGCATCATTAATCATTGAAAATAACATGTTTATCTTTTGGTGATTACACTGAGTAGCGTCCGTATATAACTTATAAGAGTGACATCAACGTATCTCTACTACACGATAACGAAACATAATAGGACCTTTTCAAATGATAGCCAACAATGTTCATGTTTTAATGAATGTTGTTGGCATTTTTATTACATTGTAATTCCTCTATTTTCTAGTTACCATTTCATTAAACAGTTATGTCCTCAGAAAAAAGAATTATTTTCTCACTACACTAATGCTTTAAAAACGCACTTTATAAAACAATTAAATAAGCTTTGACATTCATCTTAGATGAACATCAAAGCCTCACATTTCTTCTAAAAATGCTCTCCTTATTTTTGTAGCACAACCTCAAAGTGTTACCTTATTTTTTCATAATAGAGAGCACGACTACCATGGCGATGATACATATAACCCCTACGAGTTGCCATAAACCAAATCCTATTTGAAGCCATACAATTGATGCTAATAATGCCATTAAGGGTTCAATTGTACCTAAGAGCCCCGCTTCATGTGGATACAGATAATGTAAACTATCGATATAAAACCAAAATGCTAACATTGTACCAAAAATTATCGCAAACCAAAACAATACGTGTGTATTAAATGTCCATGTTGTCAAATCAACGTGCCATGGTGGATGAATGAAACTCAAAGCGATTCCACCAATGAGCATGGCCCAGCCCACAACATTTAACGAACCCCAACGTGCTAACAATCTCACAGGATAAATGGTATAAAACGCTAAAGCAATAGCCGATAAAAATCCCCATACTATCGCTGCTTTGGGCACTTGTAAATTTGAGATTTGCCCATTCGTCAATAATAAGAATGAACCAACGAGCGCTAAAATAATGGCTATAGCCTCTTTGCGACCAAATGTCGTTACTTTTGTTAATACGAGATAAAATATCATAAAAATAGGACCTAAATATTGCAATAACGTTGCAACTGCAGCATTACCATAACTGATGGATGACATAAACGTGTATTGGACTGCAAGCATACCGAAAATACCATAAATAACGATTTGAACCGCCGCACGTTTGTCCCACCATATGACAAATACTTTAGGACCTTGGGTGATGAATGCAATGCCAATTAGTAACACACCAGAAATAATGAGACGCACTGCAACGAACCAACTTACCTCTAAGTGCGCATGTTGAAAGAGCCATTGTGACACTGTGCCTCCTACACCCCAAAATGATGCACCTATAATCACCAAAAAATACCCTATCCATCTTTTTTGAGAGTGCTGCATCATAACGCCTCCTTTACAACTATGTATTGAAATTAATCTAACATGAATTCAAGTTGATTGACAATCATGATTGATACAAAAAAGAAAGCACACGACATGAAATGTTTTCAAAATCGCGCACTTCCTTAAATGTAGTATCATTCAATATTTGATGTAATTGGATTTACCAAATGATTTGTTCTACCGTCTCATCATCTAAAGCTTTCACAATTTCAGTAACAAGTTGGACTGCTTTTTGATAATCTTCTTGATGTAACACCGATACGTTAGAATGCATGTATCGGACGGGTACCGAAATACATATTGATGGAATACCATCCAAAGAAGTATGTATATTTCCAGCATCCGTGCCTCCACCAGGCATTGTGTCGAATTGTAGCGCAATATTGTGTGCTTTTGCGACTTTCTTTACATGACGTAAAAAGCCGACATGCCCAATATTGGAGCCATCTAGTGCAATCACTGCAGGTCCTTCACCAAGTTTCACATCTCCATCCTGTTCCATACCTGGAGAATCATAGGCTATACATACATCCACAGCAATCGCTAAATCAGGTTTGATTTTATGTGCTGCGACTTTTGCGCCTCGAAGTCCAACTTCTTCTTGCACATTCGCCCCTGAGACAACATTCACTTGAACAGAAGTATCTTTTAATTCATCTAAAACATCCACAGCTAATGCACAACCATAACGGTTATCAAATGCTTTAGCCATCAAATAGTTGGAATTGAGAAGTGTTTCAAATTCAGAGTAAGGTGTGATCATATTACCGATTTCGATTCCTGCTGCTTCAGCTTCTTTTTTGTCTTTCGCCCCTACATCAATAAACATCTTATCAATATCTACTGGTTTTTTTCGTTCTTCAGCACCTAATACATGGGGCGGTTTAGATCCTATTACACCTCTTATTTTATCGCCTTGATCAGTGGTAATCGTAACTTTTTGAGAAAGCATCACTTGGTTCCACCAGCCACCTACAGGCGTAAATTTTATGTATCCATTATCATCTATTTTGGTAACCATAAAACCGACCTCATCTAAGTGACCCGCAATCATAATCGTCTTATTACCTGATTGAGCTTGCTTTTTTCCGAATACGCCACCTAAGTTATCATAAATCATTTCATCGCTATTCGGTTCAAGTAATGCTCGCATCTCATGTTTAATATCATATTCATGCCCTGCAATCCCATCAATATCTGTTAATTGTTTAAGTAATTGTTTCGTTTCTTTCATAATCTCATAACCCCTTTCAATACATTTAAACCTATTATATCAAAAACTTATAACATCCTTCTCGATTCAAACACACGTTAAACGATTAAAGACAAAATATCATCAAAGTTGCTGACATCTTAAATATAAAAACTCGAACCTCTTTACACGATTCGAGTTTTTTATTACGTTATTTCATTTTATAATTTTCATCAAAGAAGTTGTATTTGGCTTTTTTATCATGCTTTTTCGTTTTAGCATCAAAGCCTTGTAAAAATAAACCGCGCTTTAAATGGATCGGTTGAGCGATGTAAATATTTTTTTCATCGCCTTTTAAGCGGATTTCCTTATAAAAAATACCTTTACGCTGATCATAATCGCTTTTTTCATCGATGATTTTAGATTTCAAATGCTTTTCTGTAAGATACTGATCTATCAATTTGTAGTTTTGACTTTTTTGGTATCCTTTATAAGCAAAAAATCCTGCAGCAACGAGCACAAATAAAAGCACAGCGATAAA
This sequence comes from Staphylococcus sp. 11007852, assembly GCF_011394325.1. Lineage (NCBI taxonomy): Bacteria > Bacillati > Bacillota > Bacilli > Caryophanales > Staphylococcaceae > Staphylococcus > Staphylococcus sp. 11007852. The sequence goes on from NZ_JAANBJ010000020.1 coordinate 78,978, forward strand.
TACAAAACCTAAAATTTTCTTCGCCATCGTGTATCCAACTTTCTCTAAATAGTCATTATGATTATAGTATCATAGTTTAATATCGTGACGGTAGTAAGTTTGCTGTCGTCACATAAATTTCAAAAACAACCACAAGAAAAATTAGATATTGTCTTTGGGCTGTGAAACCCTTTACAATAGCAATTGAATGATATATTTACTGTTATTCAACAAGGGGGATTTAAACATGAATATGAGATGGCAAACCGCTTCTGATAGAGAGGCATTACTGAAACAACTTGTCGCACATTCAAGTGTGACACACTCTACTGGAGAGTTAGAGTTTCCTTATATGATTCAAGACGAGCTCATGACATTAGACTATTTTAAAGCACATCCAGACCATGTACAACTCGTTTCAACAAATGATAAACGTCATGCGGTTGTTGCTTTTTATAAAGCACCACATGCCAAAGACACTGTCACTTTAATTAGTCATTTTGATACTGTAGGCATTGATGATTATGGTCCATTTCAAGGACAGGCATTTGATATGGATCAACTTACGGAAGCTTTTCGAAATGATACCACTTATCTTGGCGAAGTGAGTCGCGCAGATTTACAGTCTGGAGATTATCTATTTGGTCGTGGCGCGATGGATATGAAACCAGGATTAATGCTTCATATGGCACTCATTGAAAAAGCGAGCATTGAAGAATGGGATGTCAATTTAATATTAATGACCGTCCCAGATGAAGAAGTCACATCTAAAGGGATGCATGCTGCGGTAGAATACGTAAATACACTTCGTGAAAAGCATCAGTTGAAGATGGCGTTACATTTAAATAGCGAGCCCACATTCCAACAAGCGCAAGATGATGACAATCATTATTATTACACCGGTTCTATTGGTAAAATTATGCCAAGTGTTTTGGTGTATGGTCGCGAAACACACGTAGGCACACCTTCAAATGGTTTAAGTTCTAATTTTTTAATGAGTTTCATTCAACAAGAAATCGAATATAGTTTGAATTTCAAGGAACATTTTGAAGGTGAACAGACACCCATGCCTGTAAGTTTAAAAATCACTGACATTAAAGATTATTATGATGTGCAAACACCATTTCGTACCGTTGCATTATTTAACCTTTTTATATTCAAAAGTAATGCAGACGAAATCTATGATAAATTTAATGCAGCCGTAAAAAAAGGTGTAGAAAAAGGAATGTCTATTTATGAAAAGCGCATCAACGCTGAAGATATTGCTTTTGATATACAAATGAATTTTATGACGTATCAAGAACTCTATCAACATGCGGTAAAGATTCATGATGAACGTACAGTACAACAAATGATTGACGATGTTATCGCACATGATTCTGCCGCACACTTACAATCGATTACCATTGTCGATTTGCTGATGAATATGTGTCGAGACCTCGGTCCAACGGTCATTACATTTTTCACACCACCTTATTATCCAGCTACAAATACATCATTCAACCCGATGACTGAAGCTGTAGGTCAAACTATACGTGACACCTTCAAACAATCATTTCAACGCAGTTCGGAACGCATTCATTATTTCAATGGTATTAGTGATTTAAGTTATGTAGCACCCTCACCGAATGGCTCTGGTTTTGAATCATTTGAACACAATACACCTGTATTTAATCGTACATATAAAATTCCATTTAAAGATATTGAAGCCATTCAAGCACCATTAATTAATTGTGGTCCAATCGGTAAAGATGCGCATAAAGTGACAGAGCGTATTCATAAACAAAGTGCTTTTGTAGAATTACCTGTTGTGTTGGAAAACATTATAAAAACACATTTTCTTGCGTGAGGTTACATTAGTCAACGAAAAGCGTTAACGATTATCACCTTGCATTTTTAGATCACGTTTTACTTTCATTTAATCATAAATGTGGAAAAGCTTTTA
>NZ_JAANBJ010000021.1:0-43864 GCF_011394325.1 Staphylococcus sp. 11007852
CTATCCAATTCAGTCTAATTTTTCAGGTTTATAAAATTGGCGATTTTCTAAGCCAAAAATACGTTCTGTAAATTGACCTTTCTCTATTTTTTTAAACGCTTTTTCAAACATGTTCATTCTCGCATCTATATTATCAATAAAATGTAAAATTTCAGCTTCTTTTACATGTGGTAATTTAGGTGAACCATACTCTAATTTACCATGATGCGCGAGAATTAGGTGCCGTAGCAATAGCACTTCTTCTCCATCAATGCCAAGCTCTTTTGCAGCTTCCGCCACTTCTTCACTCGCAATTGAAATATGTCCAAGTAAGTTACCTTCAAGCGTATAACTTGTAGCGATAGGCCCTGAAAGTTCTCTCACCTTCCCCATATCGTGCAAAATAATACCACTATAAAGTAAACTTTTATTTAATTCAGGATAAATCGCGCATAAACCTTTGGCAATTTTTAACATTGTTAAGACATGATAACTTAACCCACTTACAAAGTTGTGGTGATGGGAACTTGCTGCCGGATACGTAAAAAATGCCTCTTCATGCTTTTGTAATAAATGACGCGTAATACGTTGTAGATGCGCATTTTCCATTTCAAATATGAAGGATTGCAATTCAGATTTAATCTCATCAACTGGCATCGGCGCACCATCTATAAAGTCTTGTGTTTTGAAACCATCCGCTTCAGTCGCAACACGAAACTGGTTCACTTTCATTTGCTTACGACCACGATAATTGATTACGTCACCTTTCACATGAATAATTAACTCGGGTTTCAAAGTGGCCATATCTTCTTTAGTAACGGTCCAAACTTTTGCTTCAATTTCACCACTTTTATCTTGCAAGTGTAACGTCATATAATCTTTGCCTTGAGCTGTTACACCTTGTGTTGCTTTATGCACGAGGAAAAATTGATCCACGGCATCTCCTGGTTGCAATTTTTCTACATTTCTCATAATAAAACGCCTTTCTCACTAATGTTTCTCTATTTTTTCAAGCGTAACCAGTTGTTTTGAAGGAATATGATTATCTTTAGCGCATGTAAAGTATAAGACTTGGTACGCATCAGGTAATGCTCTTAAAAATTTCATCATTCTTTGACGACGTGTCACATCAAAATGTACAAAGGCGTCATCGATAATAATCGGTAAGGAGTAGTATGGTTTTAATATTTTTATTAAACTCAAACGTAACGAAATATATAATAGTTCTTTTGTAGACTGACTCAGTTCAATAGGTTGATACATTTGACCATCTCGATGTTTTACCATTACTTGTTCATTTTGATACGTAACTTGAATATATTGCCCTGCTGTCAACTCATGATAAATTTGCGTTGCCACATCGACAACTTGTGGCAATCGTTTATCTTTAATTTGCTTAATATGCTCATCAACAAGTGCTTCTAAATAACTTAATGCTGCCCAATCTTCAGCTGTAGCGTTCAGTTGATTGCGCAATAATTGGTAACGATGACGCAAATGACGTAATGTATCGTCCGTTTCCATATGATTGATTTGCGCATTTAAGTCACTGACCTCACTTTGAAGTGTTAAATAACGTTGATTATAATCATCAATTTGAGTTGATAATTTATCATAATCATCTTGTAATTGTGCAGACGTTTTCTCACTTAATTTTGAGCTTTCTTCATACCCGTAATTTTGATTTTCTAAATACTTTGTTAAATCATTAAAGCGTGATAATCGTTGATGGTAAGTTTGGTAGTTATCGTGATGACGATAATAACTCTCTTCATCAATCGCACCGATAAAGTTAAATAACTTTTGAATAATAGATTTATTCTCATTCAATCTGTGAGTCAAATGTTTAAGTTCTTTTTCAAGTAATGTCATTTGTTCTTGATTGCGTTCATGTTGCACACGATTACTATTCGTACGTGACACCCACGCTCTCACATCATGAAATAATGCTTCATTATCTGTCTCTGGAAGCGCATCTGTCACTTGCTTTTGTGCCTCATCATAAAATGCATTTAATGATTGGGTTAATTGTTGTTGCTTTAAAACTAATGTTTGTAAATGCGCATGATGTTCTTTGATTTGATGAATTGTCATCATCGCATCTATTAATAAATCATCTGATAATTTTTCAGAAACATGCATCTCTGCTTTCGCTTGCGTTAGTTTCTGAGAGACTTGTTGTAAATCAGCTTCAGAAGCTTCTAATTGTTGCGCGATGTGTTTTTGTTTTGTATTCAAGACAATAAATTGTTGCTCACGTTGATGAATTTGATCTCTTAACTGATATTGATCTGCTAAATCAAAATTCAAATCATATTCTTGTTCTAAACGTGCAACTTCTTTTTCTAATTGATTAATTTCATCAGAAAAACGTTCAGTATGGCCTTCAGTTTTAGTCTTAATAGCAAAGCAACCGATGACAAAAATGACGGCTAATACAGCAAAAACAATAGCAAATAACATCGTTTGTGAAACGAATGAAAAGACTGCAAGTCCTACTGAAATAACAGCCAAAATAATCATTGCAATACGCAAAGATTTTTGTTGCTTTTCTTTTTGCAGCTGTTCTGTTTCAAAAGCTTCCTTCATTTTAGAGAAAAGATTTTTCTTTTCACGTAACTCCAACGCACGCTTATCGTATTCTTTCTTTTTAGCAAAGTTTTCTTCAGATACAAGTTGTGATTTCAACTCTTCTAATTCTGTTTGTGAAGATTGTTGATCCACTTCCATACTTTCATAGTTTTGTTGTAATTGTTGGACAGCATAATTTAAATCGCGTTTTTCTTTTAACGCATCGCTCAAATCGCTCTTGCGAATATCTGAAGTATCAATATCACTATCAATCGCTTGCCAACCAATATTTGACATTAAACCATCGATTTGTCGTTCTGTGTGTTCAATTTCTCGTTCAGTTTGGCGCAAATCCATAGTGGTTTGTTTAATCGATTCTTCTTTTTTAGCAATATTTTCTAATGATTGGGATAATTCGTCAGATGGTATATATAATTGTTCATTTTCATATGATAGTTGCTGATACTTTTCATTTCTTAACCCGATATCACGTTTTAATTGTTCGGTTTGAAATTTTGCATTTTCATATCGATCGATACCTTGTTCTGGAAATTCTAACGGTTCAACGTTTAAATCCGCTTCTAAACCTTTCCATTCTTGAACTTGATCATGTAATGCGATTTCTTTTTGTTTTGTTTCAAAAAAGCCTGTGAGTTGATTTAAATTTGTTTTTACATGTTCCAATCTTCGTGCTGCTTTTTCCCGCTCATCAGTCATTCGTTGGTACGTTTCAAGTTTAGCGGATTCATCGCGAATTTGCGCTTCAAGTTGTTTTAATTCCTCAACTTGTCTATTAATTTGAGGATTTTGGCCTGACTTTTTATATAAAGATTGTTTCTTTTGATGAATCAAATCACGCATACCTATAAATTCCGTTGATCCTAGAGCACCGGCTTGCATTAAGTAATTTTGAAGTTGTTGTTCATTCATATTTTGATGAATATCTTGTAACCCCATGACACTGAATGAAAAAATATCTTGATATGTACGTTTATTAATAAAATTTAAATTTTGCTGAAGCCAAGTTTCATCTTTTATTGCTCCGTTAGGTAAAAAGACTTTTACATCACCTTGCGCTCGACCTTTGACACGTTCCACATCAACTAAAGATCCATCATCCATTTTCAAAGTAACACGGCCACCATAATGATTCCCCATACGTGGCTCTAAACGCGGTTCATTTTCACGCTTTGTAGGAAAACCAAATAATATCGAATGGATAAACGCTTGCAATGTAGATTTACCTGCTTCATTTTCCCCGTATATTTCAGTAAAATTCTCATTAAATTCAACTTTACGTTGGACAAACTGACCATAGCCATAAATTTCTACAGATTTTATTTTCATGGTTTAATTGCCCCCTTTTAGCTCTGCATCGATAATTTCTTCAGCTCGTGTGATAAGTGCTTTCCGATCTAAGTCTGTAAAATTATTTAAGTATCGTGACGTTTTGGGATTCATATATAAATCACTTAAAGCACGCTCAAAAACACTGTCTTGCGCTACGATATCTTGAGAAAACTCTTTCATAATTGAAGTTTTTTCTAGTTCTGTGTAGTTCACAGTTAATTCATCAATTAAAACAAAATGTTGCTCATTTTCTTCATATTCAGTAATCATTTCATTAAGCTGTACGAGTGTTTGGGGATCAATTCTCTCATCACCACTTACATCTAAGCGTAAACGGTAAAACGCACGGCCTTCAGGTCTCACACGCGCTTTAAATGCTTGTATTTTTTCGTATAGATGATGTTGATTAATTTGATCCGTTTCAATCACCGCAGATTCAAAACGAATAAATTGTGTTGGCACAAAGCGTGTTCGTAATTCAACATGGTCACCTTCTACAATAAGACACCCTTTTTCACCTTGTTCATTAAAATGACGACCTTGTATATTGCCAGGATAATGAATTTGAGGTAGATCATTTAATTGATCTCGCTTATGGATATGCCCTAATGCCCAATAATGATACATTTTTGCATTTAAATCCTCTAAACGAAATTCAGTATAGCGGTCAGAAACACCCGATTTACTGTACGTTCCATGAAGTAAACCAATATTAATCGTATGATGACTTTCACTTGTAGGATAATCATCAATTTTATTTTCATAACTCTCATTATGTTGATAACTAAAGCCATGTAAGTGAACTTTCTCACCATTTTTTGTTATCGTTTGATACGTTTCTACTTTGTTAGAAAATACAGTGACGTTTTGAGGCCAATCTGATATAAGTGCGTCAGAGAGTGGGTCATGATTACCATGAATCATATAAACAAATATTTGTTCCTTGTTTAATCTTTCAAATTGTTCTTTTAAAAACACTTCTGCTTTTAAGGTTCTGTTTTCAGAATCAAATAAATCGCCACTAATAACAATAAAATCAACTTCTTCACGTAAAGCTAAATCTACAATTGTTTTAAAACTTTCATATGCACTATTTTCAACATCTTTAAGAATATTAGGACTTAAAAATTGTTTGGAGGCAAATGGACTATCTAAATGTAAATCTGCACAATGCAAAAATTTAACCATGACTGCATACTCCTTTATAAGAATCTTTAACAAGCCTTTTTACATGTTATGTATTCATTTATTTTATCATATTTTTGTAGATTTATGTGATGAGTTTCTGTTAAGAAACATCGCTCTATTGATTTGAAAAAATGTGTTATTTGGCATATCTCAAAGAATTTGTGTAACGCTCATAAATATTAAAAAAACAGGAAGAATACCAGATGCATTCTTCCTGTTTTTTTCATTTTTTATTAGTCAGCGTAAATTTCATCTAAAGGTTTTACGATGATTTGGTTAATTTCTTGGAATACTTGGCTCATTTTTTGCTCAGCATTCATTAATTCAGAGATGTTTTGATCTTGTTCGATTTGTTGCGCTTGTTCTTGCGCTTTTTGTAAATCTTCTTCTGAGATTTCTTCACCTTGCATTTGTTTTTGTTGGAAACTTAATTGAGTTTCGCGGAATTCATCAAATAATTTTTTTGAATTTTCATCTGCGTTTACTTTAGCATATGCATCTTTAATTGCTTTGTATTCATCGCTTTCACGTAATGCTTGCTCTAATTTGTTTGCGTAATCATATAAATTTACAGCCATTGGAATCTCTCCTTAAGTTGTTTGTTAGAAGATTGGATTTACCAACCAATCTCACTCCTTGCTTACAATACCATATTTTTAAAGGTTATACAAAAATTGCAACCAATCCTTGGAAAAATCCAATCATTCCACCTAATATAAATCCTAGTAACATAATTAATTTTAATTCTTTATTCGCGATGTCAAAAATAAGCTGTTCAATATAATCTAAATCAAATCGATTAATTTGTTCTTCTACCATTCCTGAAATATTCACTTTTTTTAGTATACGAGTTAAACGTTGTGCAAGAGAAAAAATGATAAGTTCTGTAACTTTAGCTGAACCTTCATGCATTAAATATTGCATAAGCTCAGGTGCTAATTCTTTTAAAGGTTGCTGCGAGTGTTTTGATAAATTTAACTTGCGTATTAATCCATTTACAAATCCGTTACGATGACTTTCAAACTGTGCTAATGTGATGACATCTTTAACTTTTAATGATTTAAAGTTTTCATATTCCGATACAATTTGTGTTTTTATAATATGTTGTGCTTTAGGGTGGTTTGACAGGCGCAATAATTCAGATTGAATACGTTCAGCCAAATCATCTTTAGTCATAAACATTAATAGAACTGAGAGTATACGACTTTTTTCATGAAAAAAAGCATCTAACATTTCATAAATATCTCGATACCCCTTATCTGAAGCGATATACTTTCGCGCTTTAATCAATAATTGTGAATCGAGTTGAGCCACTTTATGATCTAACATCTCCATTAACGATAAAGGTAAAATATCTTTAAACCGTTTGGATGCAATTTCTGAATATTGATGCGTTAAACGTGCGATAAGCACCTTTTTAAGCCAACTTTCACCTTTATTGACTACATCAATATCAAAACGTTTGAAAATACGTTGAACCGTTATATCATCATCTTGCAATGCGTTCACTTGTTGTTGCACCGCTTCTTGAATCGTGTCTTTCATTGTTTGACTTGATAATTTCTCGCGTATTAATGCTTCTGTTAAGAGATGTGTTTCTACAACGTCACCTATTTTAGTCGCAATTTCTTCACGTCGTTTCGGAACTAATCCTGGTGTGAAAGGAATGCGTTTGCCGAAAATATAATACGGTTTAAATGGATGAAATAACATTTTTATCGCAATCATATTGGTCACACCACCGATAATGGCGCCTATAATTGTCATAAAAACAACAATAAGAAAGAATTTCATAACTGCTTGCTCCCTTGTCGCTATTTTTTCATTACTTAAATCTATTTATGTACAGGATACTCATATTGTTCTTAGCCATTGCCAATTTAACCCATAAGTAAACAAAAAGTTGACTCCTCAGGGGTAAGAGTCAACTTTTAAATGTATATAATTTATGCGCGAATAAGATCTTCTTTCACATTACGTTGAAAATAAGTTTCTGCTTCTCTTAACTTTGGTGTACCGAAAACAGGTTGTTTCTCAGTGTCTAAAATTCGGTACAGTTCACTGACTTTATTACTTTGTAAGATATAACCGCCTTTAGTATCGATTGTATCCCAATAAATATCACTAATTGTAGAATAATTTGGGTATGCTGATTGTCCGCGAGAAATCGTTTGAACCATTTCTAGTGGATCACAACCAAAAGTACTATTAAGTACTTCTGAATCTCTAAAAAGTGAACAAATTGATACGCATGTTGTCCAGTTTGGTAATACGCGTTCTTTTTCAATTTGTACTAAAGTCTTTTTTGATAAACCAATTGTTTGGGCCATCGTATCTTGCGTATACCCCGCTTCAATACGCACCATTTTAAATTTCATTTGAATTAAATCAGTAAAACTTTGTCTATCCATTACTATTACTACCTTTCTAGTCTAAAATTTATCCGCACACAAGTAATTGCAATTCTACACAATTCTTGAAACACAAATTACATATTAATACAAAATCCGAAAAATGAAAAGAGCGTTTTTGTAGAAACATTATAATTTATAAATAGCCACAATTGTCGCAAAAATCAAAAACATCCAGTTGAACGCAAATTTCATTAAATGTTGTAATACCTTGTAGTATCGCCTTAAAGATGCACTATAGAACTTTAAGTTTAAGATGAATGCATTGACTTATTATTAATATTATTATTCAATAAAATAGAAGCAACCAAAATATTTGTAAATTATGCAATGCAATTGCACATCAATTTATGAATTTAAAATGAATAGATATACATTTTGAGGTGTATTATGTTTTTTATTATTTTACTCACATTAATTTTAGCTTGCTTTATCGTTATAGGGGTTTACCAAAGCACACATTGGATTTTTAATATTAGCGCTGCAGGAATTGCAGTGATGATCTTTTTTATAGATTTATGGCTAAAGGGTTGGCATAATGAATCCTTTAAAATCATATTAATATGTATCATTATTATTATATTTGAATTTTACCATTTTCAAGTTAAAATGCGTCGCAACCGACAATCTTAAAATGCATTTTACAAACTTACCGCTAAAGCAACCCCTGCTTTAAGCGGTTTTTTTATTGATGTTGTAATGATTTGTTTAACAGAACATTTTAAGGCGGGAGTATGCTATGGAGTAAAGGTGTTTTAAACTTTTAGAAAGTTTATTTTTTCCTATTTTTAAAACGTTGATACAACCACTGAAATGTAACAGCGACGCCAATGGAGAAGAAAATTATTATTATGAGAGATAAAATAATATCCCATATCGTATCAGATGGTAAAACACTGAAAATAAACATAGACGGGATTAAAAATATTAAATCTAACCATCCTAACTCAACCATGGTTTTATCAAAGTCATCTTGGTTTTGTTGTTTCACCTTCCTACACCTCACGTTAAAAAACATTACTTTTATTTTATGTTTTTATTTTAATTATAACATTAATAATAATTGCATCTATGATAATCCTATCATAATTGCTGGAATAACTATAAAATATAAAATCATTAACAACGGCGTTACAATAAACATCATGACTAAAGATAATTTAACACTTAATAGCCATTCCTCTCGTCTCACTTTATCAAATATACCGATTGTCATAGAGATAAAAAGTAAAACGAATGATAGCATATGTATAACAATTACAATATCTGCACCTTTATGATTTTGAATATAATACGGATTTAATGTTATGAATAGTATACTGAAAAGATAAATAATATAAAATATAATAACCACCTTTTTCATATTCTCACCCCTTCTAAATACTTTTAAAACATAATATTAATATGTGCGAATGCATAAACAAATACCCCCTTAAATCAAATGACCTAATGATCCACAAGAACAAACAAACTTTATATTTAGTATGGATATACCTTACAAATTATTTATCTTACAATAAAATTATATTCTTAATTTTCTCGCAAAATAATAGACTAGGTCAATTAATTTCACCTAGTCCATTGATAATGATATAAGTTTATTCATTTAACTTACATATAAATAGTGTTTAATGACGTTTTTCACATTTTCTTCTAACAATGAATGAGAATCCAAAGAAGCTCAACACCGTTCCAATAATATAAGAATGATGGTTAGACGATTGTCCAGTTTCAGGTAAGGATGGTCGATGTGATTCTTTATAATCTTTGTGTGTCATTTTGATGTTTTTAGTCATTACAGTTGAACCTTGACGATGGTTATCATTTAATGACGGTGTTGTAATGATTTCTTTCTTATTTTTAGGTGTTTCACTTTTAATTTGAGGTGTAACTTTCATTTGATGATTAATTTTTTCTTTACTTATTTTACGATGTTGCTTTGTTTTAGAATTATCTTTAATTTTAGGTGCAGATTGGTGCTGATCTTTTTCCATTTGTTCATTACCTTTTGGCGCTACAGGTGGTTGAGGTACTTCTAAATTGTTTTCATTAGAGTGTTTTGGTAAAGGAGATGGTTTCGAGTCTTCTTCAGTTATAACCCCTTTAGTTTCACCACTCACTTTTGGTAGCGTATTGTCTTGTATTTTGATCGGATGATGCGCACCTGTTTGAATTGAAGGCTTGTCTTCATTCGTATCCTCTTCAAACCATATGTTTTTATGAGAACCACGTTTAATATGTAATTCTTCTTGATACTCGATGAGATGTTGTTCTGTAATATAATCCGTTGTCATTGTATCTTCAGTTTCTACAATTTGACCTTTTGCATGACCGGATTCTGATCCAGACTCAGTTATCGACACAATTGGTTTTGAATCATAACTTTCTTTTAATACTCCCTGCTGCGTATGATGTTCCGGTTTATAAGTATCATATGTGAAATCAATATGCTCACTTTGACCATTAAATGAACGATCTTGGCCACTACCATGTGCGTTATTAGAATAGAATGTCACACCGTTTAACCATGTGAGTTTAGTTGGACGATAATAACCATTAACATAATGATGACCTGTCAATTCAGTAGCAAAGCTCAAATCATTGGCATTTTCAAGATATTGGCCATCAAAACGAATGATATACGCTTTGCCATTTAAATCACCTAATCTCGCTTTATATTGACCATTATCATAAACTATTAGATTTACGTTTTTGGTTACTTCCTTATAATCGTCTGTATTAAAGTCTGCATAGACACTTTGTGCTAATGGTCGTTTTCCAACATATTCATATATTTGAACGTTTTTAGGACGACTCACCACTGTGCCACCTTTACGGAAATAGCCGACTACATCTACAGAATTTAAATGCTTTTGATCAGGATTAATATATGCAATATGAGTAAATGTACGATTCTCTTTATCTAATTTGTGTATACGTCCATTTACTTTTACTCCAGAACCAGTTTTGTCGTGTACACCATCAAGATAGTTCACTTTAAATGTTGCTTTTGTTTCTTTATTTCCTAATGTTGCTACAACAGTTTGTCTTCCTTTATTAGGAACAGTTACTGGATTGAAATATAAATTTAATGACAATTCAGCATTAATATCTTTCTTGTAATTCACATAATCTGTAAATGTATAACGAATTTTGTTATTTTCTAATACTTCTCCACGAGCGACAACATGGTTATTGTCCTTTATTTCAGGTACTTTTTTCTTAAATGCAATGCCTTGTGTATCTACATTATTACTAATATTAAAATGGAAATGATCACCTGATTTAATACGATTATCAAATTTCCATTTATAATTTAATGTAATGCGCTCTGCTTGGTGTGGCGTGATAATTTTTTTACCTTCATGACCTTTGATTTCACTCTTAATTACCGTCAGTTTATCGGTTACATCTAGCCCTTTTTCATGTTGTGCAAGTTGTTCTTGACTCTTTGTCATTTCTAATTTTTGTGGTGCGTCAACAACTTTAAGTGTAACGGGTTTTGCTACAATATTTTCAGGTTTAGTATGTTGAGATACTTTTTGTTGTCCATTTTTGAAAGTTTGTTGCTGTGATACATCTTGTTTTTCATTATCTTTTGAGGTATGAATTGCTTCTTTTTGAAGATTTTCATTTGAAACATTTTGCTGGAGTGAGTGAATTTCAGTATGTGTTGTTCGCTCTTCAACATGTGATTTAACAGAGTGTGTTGACGTAGTAATGTGACTCACTTGTTGTTCAGAAGCAGATGCTTCATTGCTATCGCCCATTCCTATTACTACTACCGTGCCTAAAGCAATAGAGGCTGCTCCGATTTTATACTTTCTGATGCCGTATCTTTGTGTGTTGTTCATAGTATTTTCTCCGCCTTCTTAGATTTTTTCAAACTTCAAAATTTGATATGCTTTAAATTACAGTAAACATTAACAGTATTAATCATTGCTAATGTAATTTGGTATCTTACACGTCAGTAATTATATAGCCTCATTTTTTGTTTTGCAATATTATAAAATTAAATTCATCTTAAGTATTTATTAACAATATTCTATATCTAATTATTGTATAAAATACTTCTTAATTTATTCTTAAGCAGCTTAGTTGCTGCTAATTTTCTCATATTTAACGTTACTAATATTTCAATTTAGAATTTAAAAAAGCCGACAAAGTATTCACCTTGTCGACGTCATATATTTCATATAAGATTTAATTCTTAGGTCACGTTTATCCTAAAACAATTATGTTATTTATTTAACAATGATTGAATATGTTCATAATCGTGAACATTTTTAGCTAGTTTACCATCAATTTTTATAGATGGTATTTCTTCAATCTTTTCTTTTTCAATTCTCTTTTGATCTGCTTTCATATCTTTCCAAGCTTGGCTATCTTTATCTTTATATGCCTTTTTGATCAATCGTGTCACTTTTTCATTTAATTTCAATTTATCAATTTCTTTATCTAAAAACGCTTCAGTTAACCACATTTCACTAATAGGACCTTGATGTTTAAAGATAGCACTTTTGAATTCTAAATATTTTTCAGGTGCCATATCTTTAACTGCATGAGACGCAGCTGAACCTAATTGAGATTCATCTCCTAACAATGCAGCATTAACATAGGTTACTGTCGCTTTATCAGTATCTATATACGATTTTGATATTTTAGACATAATATTTTCATCAAATTTTTTACAATGCGGACATTTAAAGTCTACGTAAGCAATAATTTCATGTTTTTTCTCTTTGTTATCACATGCACTAAAAAATCCCATAGTTAGTAATAAAACAACTAATAAATATTTATATGTCAAATGCTTCATCTTATTGTCCTTTCTAAGCTGTTATCTTATTAAATAATATATATAATTGTGCGTGAGTAGTCAAAAAGATTTTTGGAGAAATTTACATTTTTTTAGCTAATATCACATACACTTTCATTAAATTTATATATTTATAATAAAAATCATGATGTTTTTATAATAAGAAATACGTACATTGAACACCATTCTCTGTATAGAAGGTTGTTTTTTACCTACTTTATGACTTTACTCTATTGTCTTTTTACCTTTTCTTCTTAATTGTGATAATCCTAAAAGACTTAGTAAGCCACCAAATACTACCGCTTGTTCGTTATTATTTTGACCAGTATTAGGTAAAGTTTCAAGTTGTGTTTCTGAATCATTAGAGGTATGAGGTACAGTAGAAATAGGTTCGAAATTAGGTTTAACATTCACTACACAAGCGCGACCTGAATCACATCCTTGTGAGTTTGAGTTATATTTTATCTTTCTCTCATCTTTAATTATTAAATCTTTATTCTTTTGAGATGCAACGTTTCCTATGCGCACTTTCTTTTCAACACCAACATTTTCATTTTTTGTCGCTTGAGGCATATTCTTTTTATCTTTTTGTACAATGACTGGTGATACTACTTTAGTAATATCCAATTCTTCTATAATACCTTTCACCGAACCATTATTCTTAGGTATTGTATTTTCAACTATAATAACTGGATTTTCAGTACGATTATCAATGCTAGGTTTATCAATCATTGTGTCTTCCACAGTATCATTAATGTCTATTGAGCCATTTTCGGAATCTAAACCATGCTCAATATCAATAACGTGATTATCATCAATTTCTTCAACGATACCAGTAATATTTCCATGAATCGTACCAGATCCTGATTCTGTATCAAAATCGATGACGTTATTTTCAACAGTTTCTTCGATTTTACCTTTAATTCTGCCTTCTTCTCCAATTGGCATAGTAATATCAATGATTTCTACTTTATGATTTTCATCAATTTCAATAATTGGGCCTTCAGCCTCACCGGTAATAGCTGGAGGTAACGTGTTAACATCAACGAGTTCAATTAAATTATTATCTTTCGTATACTCCATCGTATCTTCAATCGTTGTATGGTCTGAAATCGCTCCAGTTACAACGCCTGTTGCGGTATCTTCATCAAAGTCAATGATATCTGTATTATGATAAATATCTTCCTCACCAAAATTACTGTCCTCATCGATATCTATAATATTAGTGTTGTAATCTACTTTCCCACCGCCTGGATTAGAATCTTCTATTTCAATAATCTCATCCGTTGAATTTTCACCAGTAATAACATCGGGCTTACTATCCTCTATTATTTCTAAAATACCATCATTATTATTACCTATAATGCTCTCAACGATAGTTTCTTCAATTTCAAATTCAAAATCAACATTATTTTCACCTTTAACAATAATTGGTGAATCAGTAGTTATATCCACAACTCTTCCACCATCTATAATAGGAATAAATTTACCTGCTCCTGAAGCACTATTTTTATAAAACTCTACTTCATTATTTAAAGTTAGCCAATTAAGGTCGTAATTTATACACATTTGAGTTTGAAAATTTAAATTTTGTGATTTTATATCATACTTTGCTTCATATTTAATTATATAAGGTTTACTATTCAAGCTTTGAATAAAAATAGTGAAAGATCCATTTTCATTCAAACTTATTACATTTGCTGCATTAACTAAAGCAGTCACGTCTTTAAAATTACCATCTTTTTCATTAAAATAGCCACTTTCAGATAAGGCTCCGCTTCCAGTATACTCATAAATTGTTATTTTTGGTATATTATTTTTACTAACTTCTCCTACACTAAGTTTCCCAGTAATTACTACATGATTTAAATTTTTACTATCTGTGTTAACAGAAGTTACGTGTGTAATGTTACTGTTTTCTTTGTCAAGTTTATCAATGTTTCCGTTAATTGACATATTTTTATCTTTTTTTCTTTTAAATACTCAACATCAAATTCATTGTCAATCGAATTATCACCAATTGTAGATGTAACTTTTTGCTTACTGCCTTTTAATACAACTGAGGTTTTGAAAAATAGATTGATACTTAATTTAACTTTGACATATTCAGTTCCAATTACATATTCCGTAAATTTATATCGAACGTCTCCATTGCTCATTCTAATACTAGTTGCTATAACGTGACCACCATCTTTTATTTCAGGCATCTCCTTATAAGAACCAACTCCATTAGTATCTACATTTTCACTAAACTTAATATCAAAATAATCATCTTTTTTGATATCATCACCTATTATTAATTCATAATCAACCGTAATTCGTCCAGCTTGGTGAGGATTTACTTTTTTACTTTTATCCTTAGTAGTTATTGTTCTTTTAATAACTTCTACTTTTTCAGAAACATCTTTACCAGCATCTTTATTTACATTTAAAGCAGTTCGTTGTAAATTATTAGAACTTCTAATTTTGTCAACACTATTTACTTTAGGTGCTGTAACAGCATTAGGATGATTAATTTCAGTTGTCGTTTCAGGCTCAGGGATAACAACCTTTTTATTTTTATCTACTTCTTGCTTAGAAGTATTACTATTTGTATCTTGAATGATTGTTTCTGTTCTTTCAGCTATTTCTTCTGATTGAACATTCTTCTTCATTTTGTTGAATAGGTTGCTGTATTTGTTCATCATTTATTTTTTGATTTGTATCTACAAGTGTTTCTTTTAAAGTTTCTACAGGAGCATTATGTTGTTGTGGTTCTGCATTGTTCTGCACATTGCTTTCTGAAGATTCATTACTTGAATGTTGCATTTGTATTTCAGATGCATGTGCTTCGTTGTTTTCATTGACGCCAATAACGACCATTGTCCCCAATGCAATTGAAGCTGCACCTATTTTATATTTTCTAATTCCATTCCTTTGTTTATTTATCATAAAAATGTCTCCTTGTAAGTTCATTTAGTTTTATGTAGATACAAAAATGCAAAAAAAAGAACTACTTTGAGTAAAGTAGTTTTTGCACTTAGCTATTTACACCTGAGTAAGTATATGATGCAGAAATACGTTTTACAATGCCTAAATATGAAATGTAACTTAACTCCGGTTTAACATTGAGTTATATCTCCAAATAACCTAAAATATACCTTAATTATTAATTAAACCTTGCATTAATTTAAGAGTTTTTACGAACTTCACGTGTAATCTTACATAATATATCACCAAAAATGAGTGGAGGCGGTTACATTGAATCATCAATTTTTAAGAAATTTAAACATTTATTTTCATTATTTACCTTTGGTTGGCTTGTTAATTTCTATCTTTTTATTCCTATTGTATTTCGTTATTTTTAAGGTGACTGCTCATCCATTGGTTGTAACTGTCTATTGTCTATTACCCTTAGTTGTATTTTCTTTGATGTCTCTATTATATAAATGGCTTATTCATCGGTTTAATAAGTAAAAAACGCGTTATCTCTATGTGAGACAACGCGTTTACTATATTTATTATTCTACATGCATATTACCTTTTAATTTTCGACCTTCACGTTCTGATAAAATTACTGCACATGCTGCATCACCTGTGATGTTAACCGCTGTACGAGTCATATCTAACAAGCGATCAATACCTAAAATGATACCTATTGCAGCAGGATTTAACCCAACAGCTGTTAAAACCATCGCTAACATGATAAGACCTACTCCAGGAACACCAGCAGTACCTACAGACGCAATAACTGCAATTGCAACTACGGTAATTAATTGAAGTAATGTTAAATCTGCACCCATTAACTGGGCAATGAATATCGTCGCAACACCTTGCATGATTGCTGTACCGTCCATGTTAATTGTTGCACCTAGAGGTTGTACAAAGGACGCAATTTCAGGACGTACACCCATACGTTTTGTACATTCCATTGAGACAGGTAATGCGGCATTTGAGCTTGAGCCACCAAATCCTACCGTAATTGCTGGTAAAAAACCTTTGAAAAATTCCATTGGACTTTTACGAGCTAAGAATTTAATCGCACCACCGTATACAACAAAGAAATGAATGAATAATGCAGCGAGAACGACTACAAAGTACAATCCAAGTTGTCGTATTGCACCAAACCCTGCTTCAGTAAAGGCATGTGCGACCAAACCAAATGTACCGATTGGCGCGAATACATTCATTATCATTGAAATAATGTACATCAGCACTTCATTAAATTGTTCAAAGAATTTATGTACAATTTTACCTTTTTCACCCACCATCATAATTCCGATACCGATAAAGATAGCAAATGTGATGATTTGAAGCATATTCCCTTCTGTCATAGCTTGTACTGCATTTTTCGGGAAGAAATTGATTAAAGTTTGATCAAAAGTTTGATTCATTGGTGAGTCAGCACCAGCTTTTTGACTGTCTAATTGCTTTTGATACGTCGCAACTTCTTCGCTCTTCAATAAATCAGAATGGCCCGCACCTGGTTTAACGATTAATGCTAAAACCATTGCTAGCGTAATTGCTAGTGCTGTCGTTGTTAAAAAGAACACCATCGTTTTTAATCCGATGCCACCTAATAATTTAGGATCACCCACACCAATAACACCGAGTACAATTGATACAAATACGACTGGTACAACAAGCATGAAAATTAAATTTAAGAAAATTTGTCCGATTACATTTAGAAAATATTTATCTATAAACTTAACCCATTGTTGGCCTTCAAAAAAATTAAAAAGTGACCCCAATGCTATCCCCAAAATTAAGGCAATGACAATCTTCATTGTTAAACCCTTAAACTTCATAATATATCCCCCTTTTCCTAATAAACTTATTATAATCAGAAAATTAGCAAAAGAGCAATATAAATTTGATTAAGCATTACTAAAACGCGAACTACAAATTATCGTTATTCATATAAAATAATTAAGGCTCTCTTATTAAAACTTTCTTTTTCGCTATTACAGACTTCAGTGCTTGATTAAGTGAAATTATGACGCCATGCATCTAAAGGTAAAAATCTCAAAATAACTTTACCTACAATTTGATCATTTTGAATCAATCCTACACTTTTGTCTCTACTGTCCACACTGTTTTCTCGGTTATCACCGAGCACTAAAAAATGATCTTTGGGAATAGTTCCTCCCTTTGTGCCATTAATATCTTTTAATGAAAAATCATTCGTTAATTGGATTCCCATTTTATTTATTTTGTTAGAACGTAAATAAGGTTCGTTAACTTCTTTATTATTGATATACAGTACATCATTTTTATATGCTACTGTATCCCCTTCTTTCGCAATTACCCTTTTAATAAAATCTTGGTTTTGTCGTTGATGAAAGACGATTACATCACCACGTTCGATATGATTGAATGTTTTAGAGATTTTACTAACAATCACTCTATCTTTGTCATTAAATGTAGGATACATTGACAAACCGCTTACGTTATATGTGACGAATAAAAATTTCATCACCAAAAATACTGTTAGAATTACTAATAAGACTGAAATGGTCCAATCAAAAATTGCTTTCTTCATTTTCTTCACCTTTTGCCTTTTCATCGTTGGTTATTTTAAATAGCTTTATATATCATATATGTCATGAGAACTATCATAACGATATCTCCAACATTAAATTTTTGATTTGCACTTAATAAACCATTTTGAACCATATTATTATTTTGAAAGTACTTAAACTTTTTTAACACTTTACACATACTTATATATATTAATTTAAACAGACTATAGACAACCCACACTATTGTTAAAATTATTAATGTTTTTAACATTTGAATCACCTCAAGTCTCCAATAAACATTTAACTATTATATAATATTATAGTTATTTATTTTAAATGTCCATTAAAAATCCCCCTCTATATATTGAAAATAGAGGAGGAAGTTGATTACATAGTAAGGCTTTTATAGATATGCTGGGATGTATATTGAGTATAGTAGCCTTCTGTAAAACAGTTATTAATTCTTATTCTCTTTACGGCGTGTGACAAATGCTGTTAATCCTAAAATTGCTAACAATGTACCAAATAATGTTGTTGTTTCTGTATACGTCGTCTGTCCTGTTTCAGGCAACATTGATTTCATATGTTTATCATTTTGTTGTGCTTTCTTTTGGGACATTTCATGCGTACGTTTATGATTTTTCATCATAGGTTGCTCTCCTGTTGTAGGAGGCGTCATTTGATGACGGTCTTGTATCATTTTAGGGCCTTTAGGTTGTTCTTGTTTTTCTTCTTTAGGCATTGGCATCGGTTTCGGAACGTTCGGTTGTGGATGTTTTTTCATCATATGATCTTTATCTTGTTCCGGTTTGATTTGATGGTCTGGTTGTTTTTCAGGTGTTGGTTTTTTCATCTCATCTTTAGGCTTTGGTACGTCATTTTTATCTTTAGGTGGTTTATTTTGATCCTGTGGTTTCATTTTATTGTTATCCTCAGGTTTTGGTTGAATTTGGGGTTTGTCTTCACCTTTAGGTTTTTCTTTATCTTCATCCATTTTAGAATCTTTAAGCGCTGAAATTGCTGTTCCGCTTCCAGTAACGTTGTCTTTGAACACTTTTATTTGATTGCTCCATCCAACATGTGCAACTTTTTCTTCTGTTAACGGATTCTTGAAGCCAAGTAATTGCGTATCAAATTTAATTGAATCGGCGTTTTCATTAAATGTACCATTAAACACAATTAAATATTGTCTGTTTAATGGTGTTGCTTCAAGATGATAACCATGCGAATTCGTAAATAACATTTTATCAAAAAGATACGTGACATCTTTGAACATGCTTTGATTACGAGGATTAATAGTTAAACTTTGGTTTACTAATCCTTTACCAATATATTCATAGACTTTCACTGACGTTTTACCTTTTAAATCTTGACCGTGTACCAACATTGCTGATACCAAACCACTTTTTGCTTTTTCCGTTTGACTTGTTACATATGTAATATGTTCAAACGTTTTCTTTTCCGGGTTGATATGGCTGAATGTACCATTCACTTTTACACCATGTTGTGATGCGCCTTGATCATAAGTTACATTAATTTGGCGCTCAGTTTTTAAATTTCCTAACGTTGCCATTACTGTTTGTTTACTATCATTTAAAACATTTTGACGATTAATATATAAATCTAAGTTTAAAGAGACGTTAATATTTGTACGTTGATTCACATAATCTGTAAACGTATAACGTAATTTATGGTTATCAACTAATTTACCAACTGCCACTGTATGCGTACCTTCTTTAATATTCGGAAGGACACGATTATCTACAACACCTTTAGTATTAACATTGTCAGATAAATGAATATCTACATAATCTCCAGATTTAACGTCTTTCCCTAATTTCCATTGATATTTTAATTTAAGTTTATCACCTTTATGTGGGTTGATATGTTTTAAATTCTTCTTATCAGTATTTGCTTGATGCACTTCTTTAATTTCCGCAGATTGTACTTTCACTTTAGACGTAATGTTTCTAATATCTTTAACAGGTTTTGTCTGCTTTAATGCATCGATAACATTTTCTTTCGCTTTTGGTGGATTAACTTGGTTATTTTTAGGTGTTTGTGGCGATGGTGTTTTACTTGGTTTTGTTGATTGATGATGATCTTGCGGATTTACTTTTGGTGTTGTTTTGTCTATATTTGCGTGAGTGGATTGAGTTGCTTGATCCACTGTTTGTGGTGATTTTAATTCTGATGAAGGTTGATGTTGCGTACTTTTGTCAGTTTGAGCTGACGTGTTTAAAGCGGGCTGTGTGATGTTGTTATTTTTTAAATTTGTATGCATTTCTGTATTCGGATTTGATGACTTCTGAATATCCTTGTCAGACTCTGATGCTTGGGCATCACCGGAACCTATATTTCCTAAAAAGATGATCATCCCTAAAACGACAGATGCGGCACCAATGTTGTATTTTCGAATACTATGCGTGTGTTTAATCTCGTTGTTCATTCGACTTTCCTCCAATTTAAAAAATTTTTATGAATTTCTTCTGCTAAAAAAAAGTACTGCTTACATAGACCATAACACCTAAAATTAAAAATAAATAGTGCTAAATACTATATTTAAGATATTTTAACATTGTTTTTAGATAATTTATGGTATTCTTAAGGTTAGGAGGATAATAGAATTCTTTTAGTGTAATGATACACTTATTTTCAAATTATCTTGCCTTGCTTTAAATAAAAAACTAGCAATTAAATGATTTTAGTAGGATAATGATAGAACGTTACATTTTGGAGTGTTGAAAGTGCAAATAGAATATAAACTTTCTCAAGCAAAAAAGGGTGCTTATTTAAGTATTGTGACCTACACTGCTTTAACTATTTTGAAAATTTTATATGGTTGGATAGCTAATAGTCATGGTTTAACCGCAGATGGTATTAATAACGCGACCGATGTAATCAGCTCTGTGGCAATCTTGATTGCATTATATATTTCACAAAAACCAGTCGATAAAAATCACCCTTATGGACATTATCGCTCAGAATTTATTGCATCGCTGATCGCCGCTTTTATTATGTTTGCGGTGAGTATTCAAGTTATTACGACGGGTATTCGTCATTTTTATGAAGGCTCTTTTCATGAACCGAGTCATTCTGCAGTCATCGTGGGCTTAATATCAGCACTTGTAATGTTTATGGTCTTTATCTATAATCGAAACCTGTCTAGACGTGTCAATAGCAGTGCCTTAAAAGCGGCGAGCTATGACAATTTATCTGATGCTTTAGTCTCTATAGGTACGGTCATTGGAGTTATTGGCGTTTATATGGGCGTCCCAATGTTAGATACCATTGCCGCTATTATTATTGGTTTACTTATCATGAAAACAAGCATCGATATATTTAAAGAGACAGCAATTACACTTACAGATGGTTATGATGAAGATGCGTTAGATGAAATTTACACTATTATCTCACAAATTAATGGTATCTATGAAATTAGAGATATTAAAGCACGGAGTCACGGTGTAATGTCTTTTATAGATGTTACAATATCAGTGAATCCGCAACTCAATGTGATTGAAAGTCATGAAATCTCAGACCGCATTGAAACTGAATTACAACAACATCTTGGTGAAGTGGAGACAATTGTCCATATTGAACCTCATATATCATAAAATAAGCCCTAAAGTTCGTAAATTGAACTTTAGGGCTTTTACTTATTTATGGGTTTACGCTCTAACTTTATTTATATTTATTCTTTATCTTTTTGCTTACGACGTCTAAATGCGAACACCATACCTAATAATGCCATTACGATGGCCCATATACCAGTTTGTTGCGTTGATTGACCTGTTTCTGGTAAGGGCTCAGAACGTTGTGGTTGTGATTGATCTTTGGCGTTATCATGCGTTGTTGCTTCTTGAGATGTCGTAGTGTTATTGGCAGTTAAGTTTTGTTTAGTGTTACTATGTGATACTTCATTTTGTACTAACACCGTTTGATCTTTCATTTTGTTTGTAGAAGTTATAGTGTCATGCTTCGTATTCGTTGTACCTTGACCAGCTTTAATATGGTTGTTTAAAGACGTCGATGGCGATGGATTCGCATTGTTTGTTGTCTGATTCATCATTTGAGGTTGAAGCGTTGTCTCTTCTTTTACATCTTCAGACGCCGTGCCCTCATCTTTCAATTCATTTGAAGGTTGTGTTTCTGATTTATCTTCCGTCTTAGGTTCTGTCTCTAGCGTATCTACAGTGACGCGATCTTCTTCTAGCGTTTCTAAAGCATCACTCACATTGTTTTCAGAAGTAACATCGTTTAATTCTGGTTCATTTTCAATAGATACCGTTGGGTCCTCGTTTATCTTAACCTCTGTTGTAACTTCAGGCTCAGGTACATCTACATTAACTTCATGATTAAATTTAGGAACATTAAAATGATTCACACGGTTTAAATGGATAGAACCAATTCCAGTAATGCGTGTAATTGGATTAAATTGAATAATGTTTCTAAGGTTAAATGAAGGCAGTGTGATAATTGGTTCTACAGGTGAATCTTCTACCACGTCGTTTTCTTCGATCTCTTCCATTACACCTATGTTGGATCCTGTCATACCTTCTGGTGTCGTATCTTCAACATAATCTACGACGTTGCTTTCTTCGATTTCTTCTGTTACGCCTGTGTTTGATCCTGACATGCCTTCTGGTGTTGTGTCCTCAACGTAATCTACCACATTACTTTCTTTGATCTCTTCCATTACACCTATGTTGGATCCTGTCATACCTTCTGGTGTCGTATCTTCAACATAATCTACGACGTTGCTTTCTTCGATTTCTTCTGTTACGCCTGTGTTTGATCCTGACATGCCTTCTGGTGTTGTGTCCTCAACATAATCTACCACATTACTTTCTTCGATCTCTTCCATTACACCTATGTTGGATCCTGTCATACCTTCTGGTGTCGTGTCTTCAACATAATCTACGACGTTGCTTTCTTCGATTTCTTCTATTACACCTATGTTGGATCCTGTCATACCTTCTGGTGTCGTGTCTTCAACATAATCTACGACGTTGCTTTCTTCGATTTCTTCTATTACGCCTGTGTTTGATCCTGACATGCCTTCTGGCATCGTGTCCTCAACATAATCTACCACATTACTTTCTTCAATCTCTTCCGTTACACCTGTGTTCGATCCTGTCATGCCTTCTGGCGTCGTGTCCTCAACATAATCTACCACGTTACTTTCTTCGATCTCTTCCGTTACACCTGTGTTCGATCCTGTCATACCTTCTGGCATCGTGTCCTCAACATAATCTACCACATTACTTTCTTCAATCTCTTCCGTTACACCTGTGTTCAATCCTGTCATCCCTTCTGATGTTGTGTCTTCAACGTAGTCTACCACATTGCTTTCTTCTATCTCTTCCGTTACGCCTGTGTTCGTTCCTGTCATACCTTCTGGTGTTGTGTCTTCAACGTAATCAACAATATTTGTATCTTCATAAAATTCTAAAGCACCTGCATAAGAACCTGTCACATTATCAGGCAAAGTGTTCTCTTCGAACTCGATAGGTGCACTATCAGCGAATTCTTCAGTTACTGCTTCTTGCGCCCCAGTCATCCCATCTGGCATTGTATTTTCTTCAAATTGAATTGGCGCACTATCTTCATATTCCTCTACAACGGTTTCATTTGAGCCACTCACAGTTTCTGGAACTGAATCAAAACTAATAGTTAACGGATCTTCTTCTACTTCAACCATTGGTCCATTATATTGGCCACTGATAGCACCAGTACCTGTGTCTTCTGTAAACACAAAATTATTCGACTCAATTATTGGTTGATCGATACCATTACCAGTACCTTTATTGCTGTAAAATACTACGCCGTTATCCCATTTTACAGACGTGTAATAATATGGGTAAGTCGATGGATAACCAGCTAATTCCGTTCTAAAGTTAAGTTCATTTGCGTTGTTAGAATATTGGCCTTCATACGTAACCACATACGTTTTAGTGAGTTCATTTAAATCTACGTAATATCCACCACTATTTATAGTTAAATTATTTTTAAAAGTATCTGTTACATCTTTAAATAAATTTGTATCAGATGTATTAACGTATACACTTTGATTCAAAGGATTGTTACTTAAATATTCATAGATTTTAACATTAGGTTGTGTTGTTGTAGGCGCACCACTAGTAATATTACCCGTTAATCTAGAGTTATAAATAGTGCTTTGACTAGGATTTACATACGCAATATGTTTAAACGTATTTGTATTTTTGTCTAAATATTCAATAGAACCATTAATATTAACGCCTCTTAAATTAACACCTTCAAGGTAATCTATAACCACTTCTTTTGATGTTGTTTGTCCATTCAGTGTAGCTGTAATTGTTTGATTCCCTTCGCTTGTCACCACTTTAGGGTCGATAAATAAGTTTAAACTTAAATTCCCTGTTACATTAACTTTATTGTTAATATAATCCGTAAAAGTATAACGAATTGTATTATTATCGATAAGTTGACCTGTGGCCATTACTAAAGATCCATTTAAAATGTCAGGTAATTTTCGAGCTGTAGAAATTCCTGATGTATTGACATTATTGGATAAAACAAAGTCGAAGTAATCTCCTTGTTTCATTCCATCTGGAAATTTCCAATCATATTTTAGTGTGACGCGCTCTGCATTGTGTGGATTTACTGTGCTATTTCCTTCAATTGATGAAGAAACAATTTGAACTTTATTAGTAATATCTGAACCAGTTGTTGCCGTTGAATTTGTTGATGATGAAGTCGTTGTTGAGTTGGATATGTCTGGTGTTGAAGTTGTCGTTGTTGTAGATGTTTGTTGTGAAGGTGTTGATTCTGTAGATGATTGCGTTGTAGTTGTCGTTTCTGTTGATGGTGTAGACGTTGTTGTGGTATCTGCCGTTGCATTGTTTTGTGTAGACGTTGTTGTGGTATCTGTTGTTACATTGTTTTCTGTAGATGTTGTTTGAGGTGTAGTATCCATTGATGAACTTGAAGGTGATGTCGTTGTTGTACTTGACGTCGTATCATTGTTCATTACAGTAGCATCAGTAGCCGCTGTGTTTGTAGGTGTTGTTGTCGTGGAGGTTACGTCACTGTTAGGCGGAGTTGGATACATCGCCACTTGATTACCAGATACGTTCGTGGCATTCACATTTGGATTGGTCGTTGTTTGATCAACAATAGATGTTGTTGTTGCACTTCCAGAACTAGAAGTTGACGTGTCACTAGAATCTGGTGATGCCCCTTCTTTTTTCTTTTTACTTGTTTCACTTTGGCCAGGTAATATTTCTGCAGCACTAACTTTTTCCTCAGTAATGAGTCCAAAAAAGACGAAAAGTCCTAATAATACTGATGATGCCCCTGCTTTATATTTGCGAATACTATGTCTTTGTTTAACTTTTGTCTTCAAATAAATTCCTCCAATATATCCCTTAATTCTCCCTAATTTATAGCAGCATTGAGTATCATATCATTTATGGACGTAAAAAGATATCATGAAATTTAATATTTAAGCGAGATTTAATGTTACACTTTGAAGTCTTTAATACGATAATATTGTTATATTACACCTCAAGAAAATGATTTACAAAGTACTTGCTTTGAATGTAAATAATCAATCTGAATTATTAATTAAACTGTAAACCGTATGTCGAACAATTTATAAAAACTGATGGTAAATACAAACTTTCTCTCACTGTTCATTAATAGTACGTTTTACCATCATCTTCACTTTTTTAAACCATTGCACATTATTGGACAATAAAAAATGAGACGATCATTCTCATGTTTGAGTCGTCTCATTCTTCAATATATCGTGTTTAAATTAGGTTATTTTCCATTGCATAAATCGCTGCTTGAGTCCGGTCTGATACTTGTAATTTATTAAAAATATGACTGACATGCGTTTTAATGGTTTTTTCTGAAACAAATAAATGTGCCGCAATTTCTTTATTGGTTTTGCCTTTAACCATTTCTTTTAATACTTCTGTTTCTCGTTTTGACAATTTATTCACATGATGCGGTTTAGTCACTACGTTATTCATTACGGCTTCCGCTTCTTTATGAACAACACGTGCACCAGCAATCACTTGATCAATAGCACTAATCAATTGTTCCGCTTCAACATCTTTCATTTGATAACCATCTGCCCCCTCTTCTAAAGCAGACATGACGTGTTCATCATCTACATAGCTTGTAAGTACCAATACTTTTATATGTGGGTAGCTTTTTTTGATTTCATGAATTAATTCAATCCCGTTCATTTCTGGCATTACTAAGTCAACAAGAATTAATTGAGGATTGATTTCGTTTGTTTGTAACGCCGAAAGTAAGTCTTTGCCTCGTCCATAACTCCCGACAACTTGAAAATCATCCTTAGTAGCAATCAAAAATTCCAAACCTTGTCTTACGATATAATGATCATCTACCAGTGCAATAGATTTCATTTACTCACTTCCTTTTCGGTGTAGTGGAATTTCAATATTAATTTTAACGCCTTGCGTGCCATCAATTGTAAAGTGTCCATTTAATAAGGCTACTCGCTGTTTTATATGTGATAAACCGTGTTGTCCTTTGTCATCAATGTTACGGGGATTGAACCCTTCACCTTTATCATAAATTTGAACAGCAAGTCGTTCACTATTTTGATTTAAATCTACATATACAATGGCGACATTCGCATGCTTCTTACTATTATTCATTGCCTCTTGGATGATTCGATACGCATGTACTTCTACTTTACGGTCTAAATCAATTAAACCATGAACTTTAATATCAACATCTATGTGGATCAATTGCGCATATTGTTTAATGGCATGAACGAGACCTTGTTCTAAGCCAACAGGTTTCAATTGCCAGATTAATGCGCGCATTTCATTGACAGCGTTTTGGCTCGTTTGTTCAATTTGATAAAAAGCCTTTTTTGAAGTCGGCTCATAAGACATCTGTCCCGCCGCATGTGCAGTTAATTTCAAAGAAAACAACATTTGATTGACTGAATCGTGTAAATCTCGTGCAAGTCGATTACGTTCATTAATTAAAGCAGCCTCTTTTTCTTGATCTGTTAAATAGATGCGCTTTATTGCTGAACCAATTTGAAATGCGACTGATTCTAGTAATTCCAAATCTTCATCAGAATAATGTGTCGTATGGGGTGTGGCGACATTCAATAATCCAAATTGTTCATTCCCAGAACGTAACGGCACCGTAGCATGGTGGGTTATATCTTCTGTATCATCTTTGAACTCTTGACTTGCCAAATTAATTCTTGAGCAATTAATAATATTAGAAGCTTTCGTTAATTTTTTATTATGATACGATTGGACACACCAACAAGGACCTTCTGTCATATATTTGCAGTCATGACTTGTCAAAGCACGCGGTAATTCATAATCTGCTTCTAAAGTATGCGCCCCATTCTCATCAATAAAAAATACCCAACCTGTCGTAAAATCACTACCTTGAATTAGAGACTTAAGCGCGCCATGTAACATAGGTTCTAATTCTGTTTCTTCGTTCAAAAATTCAGCTATTTCTTTTAATAATGCAAGGCGTGTTGGTTTCTCCATATGATCACTCCAAAGTTTCACTTATCTCATAGTATACACGTGAATAATTGTCTCGCAAAATACAAATGTTTATCGATTATTTAAAAGTGCGTGATTTTAAAGAGATGCTTTAATAAACTTAAAAATGTAAAATACATCCCACTTAAATATGGTATGATAGTTGAGATAAGGAGGCTATTATGAAATTTACTGTAGCAGAACCGTTTGATCAAATGCGTTTAAGAGAGATATTTAAAGCTTTAAAATTACCTAAAAAAGATTTACATTTACTGAACATGTCTAAAGAAATTTTAGTAAATGATGAAATGACAACGCTTAATCATATAGTGAAAAGCGGAGATGAGGTTGTTCTTCCTTTACCTATTGAACAAAGTCAATATGTCCCAAGTTACCGACATGCGCATATTGCTTATGAAGATGATTATTTAGCAGTAGTCTATAAACCAAAAGGTGTGAAAACACATCCGAATGACTTAAAAGAAAGTAATACGTTGATGAATCATGTTATTTATACGTTAAATGTTGATTATGTCGAACCTATTCACCGTTTGGATCAAGAAACGGTAGGCTTATTAATTGTTGCGAAGCATCCGATTGTTAAGAAAATCTTAGATCGTATGTTAGAGGATAACGACATACATCGTATTTACCGCGCAGAAGTCAATAGTCTTTTACCATTGAAACCTCAAACAATTGATCAGCCGATTGGTAAAGACAAATTTCACCCAAATAAACGTCGCATTTCACCAACAGGTCAACGTGCGATTACTCATATTTTAGATTCTAAATTACTTAAAGAAGGTGTGTGTGAAGTCCATCTCAAACTTGATACTGGCCGTACGCATCAAATTAGAGTACATTTAGCAGCATTAGGCTATCCTGTAATTGGTGACCCTTTATACGGGCATTCTAAGTTACGACAACTTAAACTTGAAAGTTATCAAGTGCGCTTTAAACATCCTATTTTACAACGTGAAATCAATGTGTCATTAGATGATATCAAATCTTAAAAAACATCTGTCATGAAAATCCATGACAGATGCTTTTTTATTTTCTATTAAATTTCTTTTTAAACCGATTTACCCAGTTGGACTTAGGTCTCACGGGTTGTCCAGTTTCTACGATATTTTCTTTTTTTAAATTCACACCATATGTGATGGCTTCATCCATAAGTGCTTCCTGTGAATTAAGCGGTGCCTGGTCATTTTGAACGTAATGATATTCCCCATAACGATCTTGATAACGTCCTTTTTGATTATCGTTTAACTGTAATTCTAGGTAAGCAACAAGGCGTCGTGCAATTTTTTGATTCAACACAGGGAATAAGATTTCGACGCGTTTTATCATATTACGTGTCATCATATCGGCTGATGATAAATACACTTTTTCATCACCATTATTATAAAAATAATAAATACGAGAATGTTCTAATAAGCGCCCTACGATACTCACAACTTCGATATTGTCACTCACACCTGGAATACCTGGTTTCAAACAACAAATACCGCGAATGATAAGTTTAATCTTCACACCTGCTTGAGAGGCTTCAAATAATTTTTTAATTAATGCTTTATCAGTAAGTGAATTCATTTTCATCATCATTTTGCCATTTCCATATTTCAAATGGCTCTGTACTTCTTCATCGATACGTTCAATAAATAAATCGCGAATTTCATAGGGTGATACGTTTAATTGATGATAATCCGGTTTGATTGAGTAACCGCTTAAATAGTTGAAGAAACTCATCGCATCTTTTCCAATATCACTGTTTGTAGTGATAATACCCATATCAGTATACAATTTCGCTGTTTTATCATTGTAGTTACCTGTACCGAGATGCACAAATGGTACGAGCTGTCCTTGAATACGCTTAATGATTAATGTGATTTTACTGTGTGTTTTTAAATGTGTCATGCCATACATGACATGACACCCTGCTTCCTCTAACATACGTGCCCAATGCACATTATTTTCTTCATCAAATCGCGCTTTCAATTCAACCAATACTGTTACTTGCTTTCCATTTTCAGCAGCGTTTTTAAGTGCTTCAATAATAGGTGAATCACTGCTCACTCGATATAAAGTCTGCTTAATCGCAATCGTATCAGGATCTTCTGAAGCTTCTTTAATAAAGTCAACGATTGGATCAAAAGATTCATATGGATGATGGAAGAAAATATCACGTTTCATTGCCAAATCAAATATATTATTATTCCCCAAAGATTGCGGTAATTGAGGCGTATAACGTGGATATTTTAAATCTTTTAATTTGTTAGATAAATGATCTACTAATGCGAAAACCATCGTTAAATCTAATGGTCCATCTGTTAAATACACATCCGCTTCATCTAACTCTAAAATATCAGTTAACCAATCTAAATTATTCTCAGGATGTGAACGATTATCTATTTCTAGGCGAACTGCCGCACCACTTTTACGTTCTTTTAGAAAGCGCTCTATTTCAATAAGTAAATCTTCTGCGCCATCCTCATGAATTGTTAAATCAGCATTTCGGGTGATACGGAATGTATACGTATTTAGAATTTCGTATCCTTTAAATAAATGCCCCATAAAGTAACTAATTAAATCCTCAATCAAAATAATATAATGTTTATTGCCTTCATTAATGGAAATAAAACGTTTTAATAATGCCGGTATTTGTACAATTGCAGAATTAATTTCATTACCTGTATCGATATCCACAAAAATATTTAATGTTTTATTATTTAGTTTTGGAAACGGACGATATGCATCTATACCTAACGGTGTTAATGTAGGTAGAATTTCATTTAAGAAAATGGTTTCTAAACGTTCAATTAACGTTTCACTCAAATCTTCAGGTTGACTGACGTATACATCATGGTCTTTTAATGCTTCGATGAGTTCGTTATATCGTTGGTATTGAAACGCTACATTTTTACGGTTTTTCTTTTCAATCTCAGCTAGTTGTTCTGTCGGTGTCATTTGTGTTTTATTTTCAGGCTTATCAAATCCCATTTTAACTTGATCTTTTAACCCTGCCACTCGAACCATAAAAAATTCATCCAAGTTTGAACTTCCAATTGCGATAAAATTAAGTTGTTCTAACAGTGGATTTGATGTATCGCATGCTTCTTGAAGTACGCGATAATTAAAATCTAACCAGCTGACTTCCCTGTTATTGTAGTAACTTGGGTGATTAATGTCTAAATTAGTATTCTTATTTGTCACTTGTTCACTTCACCTCATTAATAAATCCCAAAGGTCTTTTCATACTTAATTTTAGAATAACATAACATGCTTTCCGGTAAACATAGAGCCACGGTTAAGATTTAGTAAAGTTAATTTTAACGTCGTCTTTTAGCACTTTCTCTAAATGCTTTTTCTGACGAAGTGTTTGGTATGCTTCAGCAATTGGTTCCCCGCGATAATAGACATCGAGTTGGAAACCGTCTTTATCTTTTGTCAATGTCATGCGATTCACTGTATTTGTATTAGAAATATTCATCGCATTGACAAATTTTACAATGCCACCTAACGTTTGAATATCACTTAATTCCTCTGAAGCGAACCATCCTGTTTCGTCACTGTAAAATTTCAATAACGTTTTATTTTTAAAGCTTGCGAGTAAAGCGAGTGTGACGCGTTCTTTGTGTGTTAACCCATTAATACTTGAATTGGCAATTAAATAATACGTATGTTGAGAACTAGAATCTGAATCTATGAACTTACCAAGATAATAAAGGTAAGCAGCTTCTAAAAACAACTGTTGAAGCGCGTCATTAATATCAAGTGCTCTAAATTTAGAAATTTGATCAAATAATGACGATGCAAGTTTGACACGTTGTTTCGCACCACTTTGTTCGATATGATATTCGTTTGCTAGATGTTTTAAAGCATCTTGTCGCACGTGATGTCTTGAAAACTCGCCAGGATAGGCGTTCGCGATTTGATTCATGATAAAGCCTTCTCGAATACCTTTACGTGAAAACGTAAATGCACTGGCATCAATCATGTCGTACAATGTATTAAATACAGCAACAGCTGGTAAAATGATATCAGCACGATCACGACTTAACCCATCTAAAGTTGTTAAGTCATCTCGTGATGTTTTTTTCAACAGTTGATACACTTCTTTCAATCCTTCAAATGTCATCGTATAGCCATGCACACCTGCAATAGGATATTGATGTGTAGATTGATGAATACGTGCACAGTTTCGTGCTGAACCACCTATACCAATTAAAGGAACGTGTTGGTTATTTATCCAATCCAATTTCCCGAATTCATTTTTCAAAAATTTTTCCATTTTCTTAATCGCATCTTTGTCATTATGATCTTTATTTTCAAAGAACATTCTTGAAAGTGTAACAACGCCAAATGGAAAACTTGTAGCTTGTTTAATTCTACGGTTCTCAAAATACGTGAGTTCAGTAGACCCACCACCGATATCTACTGTAATACCATGATTGATGCCTGTCGTATGTGTTACTGCATAAGACCCATAAAAAGCCTCATCTTCTTCTGGAATTAAAATAATTTCGAGCCCCACTTTTTTCTTAACGTGTTTCAATATCTCTTTTTTATTCGTAGATTGGCGAATGGCAGCAGTAGCAATAGGAAATAAATTGTCGACTTTAAATTTATCTGCCACTTTTTTAAAACTGTGTAATGCTTCAGTTAAAACTTTAATTCCTTCGTCAGACATCTTATGTTTATCGTCTAAATATTGACTTAGTCTCGCTGGTGTTTTAATATTTTGAATTTCATTGAGTCCGGTTTCTTGGTTATATTGGAAAATTACTAAACGAATCGTATTCGATCCGATATCGATTAAACCATTTCGTTCCATTGCTGCAAAAATCCTCCTTAATTACTTCGGATGTACCATATCTTCGGGTTTAATCCACGCATTAAATTGTTCTTCAGTTAAGTGACCAGATTGAATTGCTGCTTCTTTTAACGTTAAGCCTTCTTTGTGCGCTTTTTTAGCAATTGATGCCGCATTTTCATACCCGATGTGAGGGTTCAATGCAGTTACAAGCATTAATGAACGATTTAAATAACGATCAATATTGTCTTCAATCGGTTCAATACCTACAGCACAATTGTCATTAAATGTATTCATACCATCAGCTAGTAAATAAATGGATTGTAACGTATTGTGCAAGATGACAGGTTTAAATACATTAAGTTCAAAATTACCTTGTGAACTGGAAAAGCCTACTACAGCGTCATTACCCATTACTTGTGCTGCAACCATTGTTAACATTTCACATTGTGTAGGGTTCACTTTCCCAGGCATAATTGATGAACCTGGTTCATTTTCTGGAATTGAAATTTCCGCAAGCCCTGCACGCGGACCTGATGCCAACCAACGAATGTCATTAGCAATTTTCATTAAATCTCCAGCTAACGCTTTCAAAGAACCATGTAATTGGACGACTTCATCATGTGCTGTTAATGCATGGAATTTATTTTCAGAAGATACAAATGGATAGCCTGTATTTTGTGAAATGTAATGCGCCACTTTGTCGCCAAATTCTGGATGTGCATTAATACCTGTACCTACTGCTGTACCTCCAATGGCTAAATTAAGAATATGCTTTTTAGACTCTGTGAGCAGTTGTTCACATACATCTAACATATAGCGCCATCCACTAATCTCTTGTCCTAATGTTATCGGCGTTGCATCCTGAAGATGGGTACGGCCAATTTTTATGATGTTTTTAAATTCAGATTCTTTTTTATAGAATGTGTCACGTAAACGTTTTAAAGCTGGTTCCAATTTAGATTCAATTTCATGATATAAAGCAACGTGCATCGCAGTCGGAAATGTATCATTAGAGCTTTGAGATTTATTTACATCATCGTTAGGATGAATATGTTCATCCATACCTTGTTCTTTTAAATACGCGTTTGCGACATAACTCACTACTTCATTGACGTTCATGTTACTTTGTGTTCCGCTTCCAGTTTGCCACACAACTAATGGAAAATGTTCATCTAATTCACCATTTAAAATACGGTCACATGCATACACAATCGCTTCTTTTTTTGCGTCACTCAACTTGCCTAATGCATGATTTGCTAATGCTGCACCACGTTTTAATTGCGCAAAGCCATATATCACTTCGATAGGCATTTTTTCTTTACCTACTGGAAAGTTTTGTTTGCTTCGTTGTGTTTGAGCACCCCAATATTTATCTGCTGGCACTTCAATTTCACCGAAAGTATCATGTTCAATTCTTACTGACATTTAGATTCGCTCCCCTTTAATAATATGTATCTTCACTTAAATTATAGCATTAAATAAAAACAAGGTTCAATTGCGTGCATGCGTACAATATAAAAAAGATGAAAGCGTTTTTAACTTTCATCTTTTTATATCGATAAGGCAAGATTTAATTTTATATTACGAAGTAAATTTATGTTTCGTAGCTTGTACAATAGCCACTGCAGTCAAAATATAAAGGATGAGCCCGAGCGCTAACGTTATTGGACTAAACATAATAAAAAAACCTAAAATTCCAGAAAGTGATGTATAAAGGTCTTTAAGATAAATGAATAATGCCACCGTTACTGCAATACAACATAATACACTGATTACAATGCCCTTTTGATTATTATGTATAAACACGTTTGCATTCACATCTTCTTCAAACAAACCATTTGAAAGATTCATTTGCATTTTTACAACTTTAAAAAGGATCGGCAAATATAACGTCCCGAGTGCAAGGGGAAATCCCTTAATTGAAATTAAATTGATGAGTGTAGAAGCAATAAGTAGCGGCAACCACATCTGATAAAGTTTCATATTTTAACACCTTTCATAGTACCATTTCTGTCGTATATTATAATTTATCTTTCTTCATAAAACAACGCACGCTCCTACTACGATGTCACTCAATAACAAATTAATATATAAAAAGAGTGAGGGTCATCATGTGATAAACACCCCACTCTAGTTTCACATTATTGATCTGAACGAATATTCGGGTCATGTGATTGATTGACTTTATCTTGATCATTTGTCTCAGAAATCTGTTCCATTTCTTTACCTAATTGAACGAGATCTTCGAAATTATCTACCATTTCATTTTCATGTTCAATATGCTTTTCATCAGACATTACATCACCCCAGTTCTATTATGCATAAAGAGAAGTGAAATATTCTCTTACGTCATCCGGTAATCCTTGAGCTGCAGCTTCATCAAGAATCACATTCACCATACGGTGTGTTTTCAAACTAGAAGGAATAAAGCTCGTATTACCATTATCCTCATATAATTTTTTAATCACATCCGCTTTATCGCTTCCAGTCACAACAACAAAAATCTCGCGTGCTGGTTTTAAGCCATTATTAACAGGGACACCAAATTCCCCTTTATTATTAATAGACACGACTTGTAATGTAAGTTTACCTTTATTGTCTTTCGTTTTCGCTTTTTGTTCAATGAATTTTTCTACTTCGTCTTCTTCTGGGATTTCATGAATTTGTTTTTCAGGTACACCAAGAGCCTTAAAATATGACGCTTGTTTATCATAATCTAAAATGTGAATTTGACTAAAATCAACTGCATGGTCATTAACATTATGTTTTAAATAGTCAAAGACAGGCGCTTCCTCTTCACTAAGATGAAATCCTGCTATCGTCGTTGGATTATTATTAAATTGTTTTCGAATGATATCTGCCGCATAAACCGCTACAGTATCTTTGTCTTTAAATACTTTAAAGTTCATTGCCATATTCTTACACTCCTCTATTATGCATTCTTGTCATTAACATTATTACATACATACCCCATCTTGATTGTTTTTAAAACATTGATATCGTCATCTACTATAACGATATCTGCATGTTTACCTTCACGGATGCTACCTTTTTGATGAAGTATATTTAATGCCTTAGCTTGATTATAACTTGTTACACGCCATAAATCTTCTAAATTCCGATGCGTATATTGAATTAAATTTTTTAATCCTTCATTCATTTTTAAAATACTACCTGCAAGTGCACCATTTTCAAGTCGGGCAGTTTCATGCGTTACAGTTACGTTTTGACCACCCAAGTCGTATTCTCCAGGTCCTAAACCTTTGGCACGCATCGCATCTGTAATTAAAAACATGTGAGATAATCCGTTCATTTTAAAAGCAATATCAACAGATGTTGGATGTGAATGTATACCGTCACCAATTAATTCACAACGTAGAAACGGATTTGTCCATGCTGCACCAAACACACCAGGATCGCGATGAGTAAATGGTGTGGCCGCATTGTATAAATGAGTAATATGTTTTACACCGCATTGAACCGCTACGTTCGCTTCGTCATAAGTAGCTACTGTATGGCCCATCGAAAAAATAATGTCATTACTATAAGCTTTAATAACATCGTGTGCACCCTCCACTTCTGGTGCAATTGTAATGATTTTAATGAGTTGATTAGCCGCTTTTTGAAATGCATTTATTTGTGCTATCGTAGGACGTTGCACATATTTGGGGTTTTGCGCCCCAACTTTATGTTCAGAAATAAATGGTCCTTCTAAATGTACACCTAAAATTTCAGCTTCATGAGTAGTTTGTTGTTGTTGATAATGTGCAATGGTATGTAACGCATCGATAATTGCTTCATTCGATTGCGTCATAGTCGTTGCAAGGTAACTTGTTGTTCCTTCTGACAAAAGATTTTTAGATAAATGTTTTAGACCTTCTTCATCCGCATCCATCGCATCGTGACCATAGCCTCCATGAATATGGATATCGATAAAACCAGGTAAAATGTGACTTCCAGAAACATGAATAACATCTAAATCGCCTTCATAAGGTTCATGGCCAATGTACGAAATAAGGCCCTCTTTAATTTTTAAATATCCATTATCAATCACACCATCTTCAGTATAAATCTTACCGCCCTGTAAAATGTATTCTGACATATCTGATCTCCTCTTTATTGTAAATTCGGATACCCTTGTTGTCTTAATGCTTCATAAATTAAAATCGCAGCTGTGTTAGATAAATTAAGTGCTCTTACATTATCGTTCATTGGTATACGCATTGCCGTATTTTTATAAGTGTCTTTAACCCAATCAGGTAATCCTGTTGTTTCTTTACCAAAAATAAAATAATGATTTGTATTCGTATCTGAAAAATCTAAAGATGTATGATTCTTTGATCCAAATTTCGTTAATAAATAATATTCACCTTCAGTTGATTCGAAAAACGCTTCGATGCTATCATGATATGTGATATTAACAAATTGCCAGTAATCTAAACCAGCACGACGCAACATTTTATCATCAGTACTAAACCCTAATGGGCGAATCAAATGTAAGTGAGTATCTGTCGCAGCACATGTACGTGCGATATTTCCTGTATTTGCAGGTATTTCAGGTTGATATAATACAACATGAATAGTCATTTCTATAGTCTCCTCATTTCTAAACCTTTTATCATTTCTTGTTGAACTTCTTCTAATTCATCATCATAACGTGACATAATGTATTCTCGTGCTGCTTCCCCTAATATTTGACCAATCGCCCAATACGCTGTACCCCTTATCATAGGACGTGGATCATTTTCAGCAACCTGTTTTAAATCAGGTATTGCTGTTGTTTCGTTAAAATGTGCTAACGCGATGATTGCATTACGTTGAATTGGCTTTTTACCCCGCCATGCACCGGCCAAATGTCCATAAGTTGCTTTAAATTCTTTATTAGACATTTGTAAAAGTGGAACTAATTTAGGTTTCAATATTTCTGGCTCAAGAATAATATCTTCTTGTTCTGTATTAATCCCTCTATTTTTTGGACATACTTGCTGACACGTATCACATCCATAGAGACGATTGCCTATCTTATATCGATATTCATCTTTTAAATAACCTTTTGTTTGTGTTAAATAACTGATACATTTCTGGCTGTTGAGCTGACCATTCCCTACTAACGCACCTGTAGGACAGCGATCAACACAAATCGTACACTCTCCGCAACTATCCAAAATTTGCTCATCAGGAGGGAAAGGTAAGTTGATTAACATTTCGCCAAGATACGTCCATGTGCCGAGCTCAGGATTAATGACAAAGCCATTTCGACCCGTAAACCCTAAACCAGCACGTTCAGCTACTGCGCGATCAGATAAAACACCCGTATCAACCATTGACATGATTTCAACATCAGGTACTTTAGATTGAATAAACGCCGCCAAATCATCTAAACGTCTACGCATAATTGTATGATAATCTTGCCCCCATGACGCCCGAGCAAACATACCTCTACGTTTACCTCGAACACTTTTGGGTGCATTTTTTAACTTATTAGGATATCCTACTGCAATCGCAATAATGGATTCTGCTGAAGACATAGATAATTTAGGTTCTACCCTTAACGCTATGTCAGATTCTTCAAAGCCTGAGGCATATCCTTTAGTGTGGTATTCTATTAACTTGTTTTTCAGTTCATCAAATGGATCTGCCGTTGTAAATCCTATGTCATCAATACCAATTTGATGTGCATATGCAATGATTTCTTGTTTTAACGTTACTAAATCCATCTCAATCACCTCACAAAGTCACGCTATTATTTTACCATAATTTCAAACAGACGCTTCACTAAAAATTTTGTTTCAAAGGCTTCACTTTTTTTGCATTCAATTCTTTAAGTACAAAAAAAGTATTTCCTAAATATATCATATCTAAGAAATACTTTCTTTTTATTAACATTGATTACATCACACGTTTTAAGAAGCTTTTAGTACGCTCATGTTGAGGGTTTTCAAAAATCGCTTCAGGAGGCCCTTCTTCTACTACAATCCCATCCGCCATAAATACAACACGATCACTGACGTGTTTTGCAAAATCCATTTCATGTGTGACCACTACCATCGTCATGCCTTCTTTAGCTAGTGATTTCATAACATTTAAAACTTCGCCAACAACTTCTGGATCTAACGCAGA
This sequence comes from Staphylococcus sp. 11007852, assembly GCF_011394325.1. Classification (NCBI taxonomy): domain Bacteria; kingdom Bacillati; phylum Bacillota; class Bacilli; order Caryophanales; family Staphylococcaceae; genus Staphylococcus; species Staphylococcus sp. 11007852. The sequence goes on from NZ_JAANBJ010000021.1 coordinate 38,301, forward strand.
TGTTGGTTCATCAAATAACATAACTTTTGGATTCATAGCTAGCGCACGAGCAATCGCAACCCTTTGTTTTTGACCGCCTGATAATTGGCTTGGATAGGCATCTGCTCTTTCTTTAAGACCAACTCTATCTAATAGTTGTAATGCCTGTGCATTTAAATTTGATTTTTGTCCCTTTTTAAGTAATTGCGGTGCTAAAGTAATATTATCAATCACTTTTTTATGTGGGAATAAATTAAAATTTTGAAACACCATACCCATATCTTGGCGCAAAGTATCAATTTTAGTATCTTTTTTTGTTAAATCTTTATTTTCAAACCATATCTCCCCTTTTGATGGTCTTTCTAAAAGATTCATACAACGTAACAATGTACTTTTACCACTACCTGACGGTCCAATTATTGCTACAACTTCACCTTGATGAATATTTAAATTAATCCCTTTTAACACATCTTGCTTACCAAACGATTTATACAGTTGTTTAATGTTAATCACTGACTTTCAATCTCCCTTCAAAAACATTCATTAATCTTGATAACGTGAATGTTAAAATGAAATATAAAATTGCAGCTACTAATAGTGGTGTGAATGGATCAAAGGATGCACCTTGAACAACTTGTGCATTAAACATTATCTCACTAACCCCAATCACTGAGATAATCGATGACTCTTTAATTACAGTTACAAACTCATTACCTAAAGCAGGTAAAATATTTTTAATTGCTTGAGGCATAATGACGCTTTTCATCGTTTGAGCGTAGTTCAATCCTAAACTACGTGCTGCTTCCATTTGTCCTTTATCTACTGCATTAATTCCCGCACGAATAATTTCTGCAATATATGCTGAACAATTGATAACTAATGCGATTGCACCGCATATAAATGCCGATATATCCAATCCTAAAACAGCAGTTGTTCCGAAATAAACAAGAAACACTTGAACAAGTAATGGCGTGCCTCTAATGAATTCTATATAAGCTGATGCTAACCATTTCAAAGGTTTAATAGAACCTATTTTCATGAGTGCAAATAACGCACCGAAGACCGCTCCTAATACAACACCAATGAGTGAAATAAAGATTGTGTTCTTCAATCCTGTGACGAAGAAATTACCATATTTTGATAAAAAACTTCCTTCATCTTTCATTGCTTCAGCCGCTTTATCTTCAAATTGTGCGATTAAATTTTTCTTTTCAACATCTTTAATCGTCGTATTAACTCTATCTAACAATTCAGGAGAATTTTTAGGTACAGCAATGGCGGTTTCTTTTTTTGAATCTGCAAAAGTAGCTTTAGAAAAAGTTAAATCTTTGTTTTGCTTTAAGTATGCAGTACCTACAGCACTATCTAATACAATCGCATCTAATTTGTTACTTTTAAGAGATAAAATGACTTCAGGTACACGTGTTAATGACTGTACCTCGGCATCTTGAATTTCTGAACGCGCAAGTTCTTCTTGAGTTGTTTGTTTTTGTGCACCAATACGTTTTCCTTTCAAATCATCTAACGTTTGAAATTTATCTACATCCTTTTTACGAATAATGACTTTTTGATCAACTTCCATATAAGAGTTAGAAAAATCGACTTCCTTTTTTCGTTCGTCCGTAGGTGTCATCCCTGATATGATGACATCCACTTTACCTGTTTTTAAAGCACCTAACAAACTATCAAACTGCATATTGACTATTTTTAATTTAACGCCATTGTCTTTCGCTATTTTTTTAGCCAATTCGATATCTATCCCAGCATATTCACGTTGGCCATTCACTGTACGCTCAAATTCCATAGGGGCATAATCAGCAGATAATCCTACGCGTAACTCCCCTCTAGCTTTAATCTTATTCCATTGATCATCATTTACTGCTTTAGACTGTGGGCTAATAATGCTCGTTAATACTATCATTACGACAAATATAGCAGTGAATAACTTCCCCAAAATATTCATTGAACAACCTCCCTTTAAATAATATTCATTATTATACATATATTCGTAAATTTATGCAATAAGGTTTTAAAAAAGAGATGACAGACGTTTTGAATGTCATCTCTTTAACTATGAATTTTACTGCTTAGGTATTTCAAATCGATATATATCATCTGAGTAACCAGTTATCCATTTTTTACATAACTGATGGACAATAAAACCTAACGTAAATGGTATGATAAGGTAACCGAATGTTAACAACAATATATTCATAATTGGATCCCCAGACATACGTGCGAATGCATTTAAGGGCCCCACTAAACCTGTATACCCAAATCCTGCAGACATTGGTGTGCCTTTAATACCAATTAAATAAGTAAGTGTACCTGTTATAGCACCATTAATTGCAAGTGGAATCATAATAATAGGATGTTTCAAATAAACAGGAATCATCATTTTCGCAGCACCAATAAATAGTACAACATTCACACCCAATTTATTCACACCTAGTGACCCAAAGATAAACGTTACACATGCAGCCACGATCCCCATATTACCTGCACCACTACCAAGGCCATCTAATGAAATGGCAGTCGCAATCGCCACGACGGATATAGGAGTCACCATTAATAATGCAAAGGTCATGGAAATAAGGATACACATGAGTAATGGATTAAGTTCAGTGAAGGATTGAACCATGGCACCGATGGCTTGTGTTACTTTGCGCACGTGCGGTAAAATTGTCAATCCTACAATCCCACTTAATACTGGAATTAAAACAGGCAAAATAATCATTTCTAATGAACCAAACTTGTTTTTTAAAACTAAAAATAGAAAACAAGCTAAGATAACGACTAAAATAATATTAATTATGTCCCCAATACCTTGTAGAAAAACTTGCCCATTTTTATATTGAATTGCTCCAGAACCAAGCATCGCAGATATGCCTGTAATCGCGACACCTGGTCCCGAAAATTTAAAAGCATGTGCTGCCAGAGCACCTATGATAAATGCCATAAAAGACTGAATGATGAGCACAAGTTGGTACATTAATTCTAATGTAGGTTGGCCATCTTTAAAGAATTTTAAAAACTCACCTAATAGTGCATTAGGAAGCAATGCAATGACGACCCCTGCACCAACAGCGTTAAGGATGTTCGTAAAAAATTGCTTTTTTTCTGAATTTGATTTTGGCAATGTTTGCCCCTCCTCAAAATTAATATATCTATCATAATATATACAGTGTCGTGTCTCAATCACTTGTGTAGTTTTTCTCTCTATATTATTAAAAAATATACTGTTTAAATGTTGGATACCTTGAAACCAATAAAAAAAGCCGCATTATATGCGACTTCGAACGAATGATATACCGGTGGTCGGGGTCGAACCGACACGTCTGTAAAGACACGGGATTTTGAGTCCCGCGCGTCTGCCAATTCCGCCACACCGGCAATGTACAAAAAAACTCCCATTAACTTGGAAGCAATCATTTGGAGCGGAAGACAGGACTTACACCTGTACCTCTTTCCGGGAAGGAAAGTGTTCTAAGAATTGAACTACTCCCGCATAAAATTAAATAAATTGTAATTTGGAGCGGAAGACAGGACTTACACCTGTACCTCTTTCCGGGAAGGAAAGTGTTCTGAGAGTTGAACTACTCCCGCATAATATAAAATAAATGTAATTTGGAGCGGAAGATAGGATTTGCACCTATACCTTTTTCCGGGAAGGAAAATGTTCTGAGAGTTGAACTACTCCCGCATATTTAGTATTTAAATGGAGGCGGCAACCGGATTTGAACCGGTGAATAGAGGTTTTGCAGACCTCGGCCTTACCACTTGGCTATGCCGCCAAAAGGAACTGGGCTAGCTGGATTCGAACCAGCGAGTGACGGAGTCAAAGTCCGTTGCCTTACCGCTTGGCTATAGCCCATTAATATGAAATAAAGGGCGGCTGATGGGAATCGAACCCACGAATGTCGGAACCACAATCCGATGCGTTAACCACTTCGCCACAGCCGCCATGGCAGGGGCAGTAGGAATCGAACCCACATCAAAGGTTTTGGAGACCTCTATTCTACCGTTGAACTATGCCCCTATGCATAATATGGTGGAGGGGGGCAGATTCGAACTGCCGAACCCGAAGGAGCGGATTTACAGTCCGCCGCGTTTAGCCACTTCGCTACCCCTCCATACATGGTGCCGGCCAGAGGACTTGAACCCCCAACCTACTGATTACAAGTCAGTTGCTCTACCAATTGAGCTAGGCCGGCAAACATAAAAAAGTGGTTCAGGACGGAATCGAACCGCCGACACAAGGATTTTCAGTCCTTTGCTCTACCGACTGAGCTACTGAACCATTTTTAAAAATGGCGGTCCCGACGGGAATCGAACCCGCGATCTCCTGCGTGACAGGCAGGCGTGTTAAACCGCTCCACTACGGGACCTAAAAATATTGCGGGAGGCGGATTTGAACCACCGACCTTCGGGTTATGAGCCCGACGAGCTACCGAACTGCTCCATCCCGCGTTAATAGAAATGTAAAAATTAAAATGGCGGAGGAAGAGGGATTCGAACCCCCGCGAGCCGTTAAGCCCCTGTCGGTTTTCAAGACCGATCCCTTCAGCCGGACTTGGGTATTCCTCCAAAATTATATGGACCTTGCAGGACTCGAACCTGCGACCGAACGGTTATGAGCCGTTAGCTCTAACCAACTGAGCTAAAGGTCCGAATAATCATTTCTATCAACTATAAATAGTGGCGGCGGAGGGGATCGAACCCCCGACCTCACGGGTATGAACCGTACGCTCTAGCCAGCTGAGCTACGCCGCCGTAAATAAGTTGGTTGATATTAAATTAAATGGTGGAGACTAGCGGGATCGAACCGCTGACCTCCTGCGTGCAAAGCAGGCGCTCTCCCAGCTGAGCTAAGCCCCCATATAGGTATTATTTTAAGAAGTCGGGAAGACAGGATTTGAACCTGCGACCCCTTGGTCCCAAACCAAGTGCTCTACCAAGCTGAGCTACTTCCCGTAAAGCTATGGTAGCGCGCCCGATAGGAGTCGAACCCATAACCTTTTGATCCGTAGTCAAACGCTCTATCCAATTGAGCTACGGGCGCATATTTAAATCATGGTGCCGAGGACCGGAATCGAACCGGTACGGTGATCTCTCACCGCAGGATTTTAAGTCCTGTGCGTCTGCCAGTTCCGCCACCCCGGCAAAATAATGGAGCAGAAGACGGGATTCGAACCCGCGACCCCAACCTTGGCAAGGTTGTATTCTACCGCTGAACTACTTCTGCTTAATGCGGGTGAAGGGAGTCGAACCCCCACGCCGTAAGGCGCTAGATCCTAAGTCTAGTGCGTCTGCCAATTCCGCCACACCCGCATAAATGGTGAGCCATAGAGGATTCGAACCTCTGACCCTCTGATTAAAAGTCAGATGCTCTACCAACTGAGCTAATGGCTCTCACATGGTGCCGGCCAGAGGACTTGAACCCCCAACCTACTGATTACAAGTCAGTTGCTCTACCAATTGAGCTAGGCCGGCTATTAAAATGGTGGAGAATGACGGGTTCGAACCGCCGACCCTCTGCTTGTAAGGCAGATGCTCTCCCAGCTGAGCTAATTCTCCAATATGTA